>JAHINZ010000242.1 GCA_018895795.1 Alphaproteobacteria bacterium | reverse complement strand
GAGCCTGCTGGGCGTGGCCATGCTGACCTCCAAGGGGGCCAGCGGCGTGACGGGCGCCGGCTTCATCACCCTGGCCGCCACCCTGGCGGTGGTCCCCGACATCCCGATCGCCGCCCTGGCCGTGCTGGTCGGGGTGGACCGGTTCATGAGCGAGTGCCGGGCCCTGACCAATCTGGTCGGCAACGGCGTGGCCACCCTGGTGGTGGCGCGCTGGGAGGGAGCCCTGGATCGCCAGCAGCTGGCGCGGGAGCTGGATCGCGGTCCTGGCGCGGCCGCGGCGGAGATCGCGGCGGAGGCCGCCGCGGACTAGGCGGGGCTACAGCGCCTTGAACGCCACATAGACGGCCGTCAGCAGCACCATGATCGCGAAGGCGCGGCGGGCCAGGGTGGCTCGCGTCGCCAGGGCCCGGGCGACCGGCACGCCCGCCACGGCCCCCGCGCCGCCGCCGATGATCAGCGCCAGGAAGATCGGTCCGTTCACCAGGCCGGCCGCGGCGTAGCTGAGGCTGGTGGCCGCGCCGAACAGCGCCACCGAGGCCAGGGACGAGGCCGCGGCGTTGGCCAGGGTCATGCCGGTCGCCGCCATCAGGCCCGGCGCGATCAGGAAACCGCCGCCGATGCCGAAGAACCCGGCCGCCAGGCCCGTGCCCAGACCGATCGGGGCCAGTTTCAGGGTCATGGTCGGGGTCAGACGCACCGCCGGGTCGCCGGCGCTCTTGCGCGGCAACAGCATCGAGATGGCGATCGCGGCCATCACGCCCGAAAAGCCCAGCAGCAGGGTGGCGCCGTTCAGGCGCTTGGCCAGGTCCGCGCCCAGCAGGGCGCCGGCCAGACCGGCGCCGGCGAAGGTCAGGGCGCAGGGCCACTTCACCGCCCCGGCCCGGGCCTGCAGGGTCAGGCCGACCAGGGCGTTGACCGAGACCGCCGCCGCCGAGGTGCCGATCGCCACGTGCGGATCGCGCACGCCGACCACATACAGCAGCAGGGGCGTGGCCAGAACCGAGCCGCCGCCGCCGAACACCGACAGCAGCAGGCCGATCAGCGCGCCGCCCAGGCCGGCGATGAGGAGTTGTCCGATGTCCATGGCCCGCGCTTCCTAGTCTGCCGTTGTGGGGCAAAAGATCTCGCCGAGCGTCGCCACCATCCGCAAGGCCGCCGGGTCATCGATGCGATACCAGATCGTCGCGCCGTCGCGCCGGGTGGCCAGCACGCCCTCGGCGCGCAGCACGGCCAGGTGTTGCGACAGGGCCGATTGCGACAGGCCGACGGCGGGCTGGATCTGTCCCACCGACTGCTCGCCGTCGATCAGCCGGCAAAGGATCATCAACCGGCGCTCATTGGCCATGGCCTTCAGCAGCCTCGCGGCCTTGCCGGCGCTGGCCTCGAACTGGGCGATGTCGAAGGTGGCGAAATCGAACATGCGGCAGATATATCAGTTGATTCTAAATTAGCAATCTCTAATATAACGACATGACCCAAGCCCAGACCTCCTCCGCGGCCCTGTCGGTGCAAGCCTTCTTCGACCCGGCCACCAACACGGTCAGCTATCTGCTGGCCGATCCCGACACCCAGGCGGCGGCGATCATCGATCCCGTGCTGGATTTCGACCCGAAGGCGGCGCGGCTGTCGACGGCCTCGGCCGACCGGCTGCTGGCGGCCCTGGCCGAGCAGGGGCTGAAACTGCAGTGGATCCTGGAGACCCACGCCCATGCCGACCACCTGTCAGCGGCGGATCATCTGCGCGCCGCGACCGGCGCGCCCATCGTGATCGGCCAGCACATCACCCAGGTGCAGCGCGGCTTCGCCGATCTGTTCGAAGCCGATGACGTCGACCTGTCCGGCGGCGCCTTCGACCGGCTGGTCGCGGACGGCGACCAGATCCCGCTGGGCGGGCGGATGATCTCGGTGCTGCATACGCCGGGCCATACGCCCGCCTGCGTCAGCTATCGGATCGATGACGCCATCTTCGTGGGCGACACCCTGTTCATGCCCGACTACGGCACCGCCCGGGCCGATTTCCCCGGCGGCGACGCGGCCACGCTCTATCGCTCGATCCGCAAGATCCTGGCCCTGCCGCCGGAAACCCGGATCTTCGTCGGCCACGACTATCTGCCGGCCGATCGTCAGACCCATGTCTGGGAATCCACGGTGGCGCGCGAGCGGGCCGGCAACATCCATGTCCATGACGGCGTCGAGGAGTCGGCGTTCGTGACGATGCGTCAGGCGCGCGACGCCACCCTGGACGCGCCGACCCTGATCCTGCCGGCCCTGCAGGTGAATATCCGCGCCGGAGCCCTGCCCGCCGCCTCGCCCAGCGGTCGGGTGTTCCTGAAGCTGCCGGTCAACGCCCTCTAGGGATGGGATGACGATCTGTATGCGGTCTATCGCCTTCGGCGACTGACCGCGGGGCGCCCGGCTCCCGCCTCACAAAGCGAGGCGCGAGCCGGGACAGTCGTTATTTTCCGCCCGCATAGTCCTTGATCAGGCCGAACAGGAAGTCGCGGCCGTCATACAGGGACTTGACCCGGATCCGCTCGTTGAGCCCGTGGATGCCGTCGCCGTCCGAGCCGCCGAACAGGCCGCTGACCCCATAGGTCGGAATGCCGGCGGCGTTGGTGTGCACGCCGTCGGTGGCGCCGGTCAGCAGGATCGGCACGATCGGCACGCCGGGCCACAGCTTGGCGGCTTGCTTGTTGATCGGACCCATGATGGCGGGCGTCAGCGGCGGGGGCGGCGAGACGGCCTTGGACTCGTGGGCCAGGGTCACGGCGACGGCCGGGTCGGCGGCCAGTTCGCTCAGCTTGGCCTGGACCTCGTCGACCGGCGTGCCCGGCAGGATGCGGCAATTGACGTTGGCCGTGGCGCGCTGGGGCAGGGCGTTGGGCGCGTGGCCGGCGCTGACCATCGTGGCCACGCAAGTGGTGCGCAGCATCGAGTTCCACATCGGATCGGCGCTGACGGTCTTCTGGGCGACCGGATCGTCGATATTGGCCACCAGGGCCTTCATCGCGGCCGCCATCGGCGCGGGCACGCGGCCCTGCATGACGGTGAAATAGCCGCGGGTGGCGTCATTGAAGCGGGCCGGGAAGCTGTAGGCCCCGATCCGGTCCAGCGCCGCCGACAATTGATAGATGGCGTTGGCCGGCATGGGGCGGCTGGAATGGCCGCCCGGATTGGTCACCGTCAGGGTGAAGTCCTGATAGACCTTTTCGCCGGCCTGGACTTCCAGCACGACGGGCTTGTCCTGCTCGTCCAGCAGGCCGTCGGCGCCTTCATTGAGGGCGAATTCGGCGTCGACCAGGGCGCGGTGATTCTTCACCAGGTCCTCGATGCCGTTATAGGCCTCGCTTTCCTCGCCGCAGGTCAGGGCCATCTTGATGTCGCGCTTGGGCTTGAAGCCCTCCTGTTTGAGCCGGACCAGGCTGTCGGCCCAGATCGCGGCCTGGGCCTTGTCGTCGGACGTGCCGCGCCCGAAGAAATAGCCGTTCTCCTCGATCAGGGTGAACGGGTCGCGGGTCCAGTCGGCGCGGTTGGCCTCGACCACGTCGATATGGGCCAGCAGCAGCATCGGCTTGGATTTCGGATCGGCGCCGTGCAGCACCGCCACCAGCGAGCCTTCGCGCGGATGGCCGTCGGCCACGATCACCTGAACATCGGCGTCGGCATAGCCGGCGGCCTTCAGGCGCGCGCCCATCGCCTGGGCGGCGGTGGTGCAGCTGCCCACCGACAGGGTGGTGTTGATCTCGACCAGCTCCTTGTAGAGCTCACGGAATTTCAGCTGGTCGGGGCGGACCACGGCCGGCGGGGCCGCCGTCTGGGCCTGGGCCATCATGGGCGCCATCACCGGCAGGGCCAGAAAGGCCGCCGTCGTCATCCATCCCAGCCTGCGCATCACGCCGTCTCCCTCATGAACTTTGCGCGAGGAGAGCCCGCCAAGCGCTCGCGCGCAAGGGCCGGCGTTTACCGGTCGTTAGCAATACAGGGGCTTTTCCTCGGGCGCGGAACAGGCGATGTTGCGAGAACACATGATGAACATGAATCGCATCCCGATCCGAATCCTGGGGCTTGATCCCGGCCTGCGCCGCACCGGCTGGGGCGTGATCACGGTCGAGGGCTCGCGCATGAGCCATGTCGCCCACGGGGTGATCGTTCCCGACGAGAAGGCCGACTTCGCCCAGCGCCTGTTGCACCTGTTCGAGGGCATCTGCGCGGTGATCGAACAGCACCGGCCCGACGAGGCGGCGGTCGAGGAGGTGTTCCTCAACACCAACGCCCAGTCGACCCTGAAGCTGGGCCACGCCCGCGCCGCCGCCCTGATCGCCCCCGCGCGCGCGGGATTGCCGGTGGCGGAATATTCGACGCGGCTGGTCAAGAAGGCGGTGGTCGGCACCGGGGCCGCCGACAAGGCCCAGATCGGCTTCATGATCGCCCGCCTGCTGCCCACGGCCGGCAAGACCACGGCCGACTGCGCTGACGCCCTGGCCGTGGCCATCACCCACGCCAATCTGCGCGTCGCCAACCGGAGAGTCGCATGATCGGCAGATTGCGCGGCGCCGTCGCCGAGGTTGGCGAGGAAGAAGCCCTGATCGACGTCATGGGCGTCGGCTATGTGGTCCGCTGCGGCGGCCGCACCCTGTCGCGGCTGCCGGCCCTGGGCGAGGAGGCGATGCTGCACATCGAAAGCCAGTGGAGCGAAAGCGCCGGCCTGCGGCTCTACGGTTTCGGCACGCGCGAGGATCGCCGGGCCTTTGTCTTGTTGCAGGCCATCCAGGGCGTGGGGCCCAAGGCGGCCATGGCGGTGCTCGACATCCTGTCGCCGGCCGAACTGGCCAGCGCCGTGGCCCGCGAAGACAAGGCCGCCGTCGGGCGCGCCTCGGGCGTCGGCCCCAAACTGGCCCTGCGCATCGTCACCGAGCTGAAGGACAAGCCGATCACCGACGGCCCGGTGCTGATGACCGCGCCCAGCGCCGCGCCCGCGGCCAAGGCCAAGCCCGCCCCCACCGGCGACGCCGTCGCGGCCCTGATGGGTCTGGGCGTGGCCGAGGTCAATGCCCGCCGCGTGGTCGAGGCGGCGGCCGCCCGGCTGGGCGAAGAGGCCACGGTGCAGGCGCTGATCAAGGCCGGACTGCAGGAACTGGGGCGGTGAGGTTGAGCCACTTGCCCCCTACGGATCGCGGAGCCTGTCCTCGGGCGCGCGCTTCGCGCGACCCGGGGGCGATCGTCTTCCCCCGGAGGGGGAAGATAGACCGCGCTGACCTCATCTTCCCCCTCCGGGGGAGGAGGGCTGAAAGCCCGGAGGGG
>JAHINZ010000241.1 GCA_018895795.1 Alphaproteobacteria bacterium | reverse complement strand
TGGCCGGCTGTGAAAAGCAGATCAAGGCCCCGTTCGAGCAGGGCGTCTGCTTCCAGGTCGCGACCAACAAGGACAAGACGCTGCGGTTCAACCCCGTGGAGCGGAACGTCCAGACCATGGAGCAGTGCGCGGCCATCCTGGAGGGCGTTCGCCTTCGGTTCATTCGCCTGGGCAGCCCCAACCGCACGCTGACCGGCGCCTATCAGGGCAGCTTCATCTTCGTGGAAAAGGAAGGGATCTTCCTGGGCCAGACCTATGACGGCGCGCGGTTCATGTCGCTGGTGCGCACCGGCGATGGTCGCCTGGCCGTGCCGGGCGCGGTGCGTCAGGTTCCGGCGCAATAGAACGTCGGTCTGAAAATAAGCGCCCTCGGTCCACAGGAACGTATTGAGAACAAAATTGCGTTGACCTCGGCGGTCCGTTAACGTCTTGATCAGATTCCGGCGCAAGGGTCGCCGGGCGAGAACAAGGTCGAAACGATGGCGGGCAGCGTCAATAAGGTCATTCTGGTGGGCAATCTTGGGGCCGACCCCGAGATTCGCAGCCTCAGTTCCGGTGACCGCGTCGCCAATCTGCGTCTCGCGACGTCTGAAACCTGGCGCGATCGCACCTCGGGCGAGCGCAAGGAAAAGACCGAATGGCATCGGGTCGTGATCTTCAACGATAACCTCGTGAAGGTCGCCGAGCAGTACCTGCGCAAGGGCTCGACGGTCTACATCGAGGGCGCGATCCAGACCCGCAAGTGGACGGACAACACCGGCGCCGAAAAGTACTCGACCGAGATCGTGCTGCAGAAGTTCCGCGGCGAACTGACCATGCTGGGCGGTCGCGGCGACGGCGCGGGCGCGTCGGCCGGCGGTGACGACGGCTATTCCAGCGGCGGCGGCGGCGGCGGCTTTGGCGGCGGCGCGCCGCGCGGCCAGCCCAGCGGTCCGCGCGAGAGCTTCTCGGCCGATCTGGACGATGAGATCCCGTTCTAGGGCTGACCGCCTAGCGTTAGTCGTCAACAAGCGGCCGGTTCCTCGGGAGCTGGCCGCTTTTGATCGCCTGCTGTTCTCCTGGTTCAGGTTTCCGTCCTCCGTTCAGGACCCCGCCGCGAACAGCAGGTCCGCCAGCGCCGTCGCGTCCCAGCTTTCGGCGCGAGGGGCCAGGACCAATGGCGCGTCCATCTCGAAGCCGCGCAGCATGGCGGCGGTTTGAGCGAGGGCTGGCGCGTCCAGGCTCTCGCTCATGACGATGGCTGTGAGGGCCAGGCCGCGCGCCCGGAGGACCTCCAGCGCCGTCAGAACGTGGCTGACCGTGCCCAGGTACGAGCCCGCGACCAGCAATACGGGCAGGTTCAGGGCGACCATCAGATCCAGATTGGTGGCCGCGTCGGTCAGCGGCGACATCACCCCGCCGGCGCCCTCGACCAGCAGCAGATCGCGATCCGGACGCGATAGGCGGGCTCCGCAGTCGGCGACCAGATCCTCCAGTCGCAGGGTCTGGCCCTCCCGTCGCGCGGCCAGGTTTGGAGCCAGCGGGGCGCGATAGCGGCGGGGCGAGATGCGGGCCACGGCGTCGGGCTCGCCCAGGGCCTGGGCCAGGCGGCCGGGATCGCTGGCCATGGGATCGGCGGGATCGAAGCCGCTGACAACGGGCTTGAAGGCGTCGACGCTCAGGCCGCGCGCCCGCACCGTCCGGATCAGGGCGCAGGCGACGTGGGTCTTGCCGATGTCGGTGCCGGTCCCGGCGACGAACAGGCTCTTCATGTCGAAGGACCCTTGCGGATGTCGGCCACCAGCCCCGCCAGCCGCATCACGTCGGCGTCCGAATGAGCGGCGCTGAAGGCGATGCGGAGCCGCGCCGTGCCCTCGGGCACGGTGGGAGGACGGATCGCCACGACCAGGAAGCCCTCGGCTTCAAGCCGGGCCGAGGCCTCCAGCGCCGCTTGCGCCGAACCGATGACGACCGGGACGATCGGGCTCTGGGCCGGCGGCAGGTCCAGGGCGGCGGTAAAGGCGCGGGCCTTGGCCAGGGGCAGGGCGGTCAGGGCCGGTTGGCGCTCGATGATGTCCAGCGCCGCCAGGGCCGCCGCCGCCGAGGCCGGCGGCAGGCCGGTGGCGTAGATCACCGTCCGGGCCCGGGTCTTCAGCAGGTCGATCACCGCCTGGGAGCCGCAGACATAGCCGCCGTATGAGCCCAGCGCCTTGGACAAGGTGCCCATCTGCAGAGGGATGTCGGCGTCCGGGAACAGCGCCGCCGAGCCGCGTCCTTCGGCCAGTACGCCGACGCCATGGGCGTCGTCCGACAGCAGCCAGGCGTCGTGGGCGGCGCAGAGGGTCGACAGCTGGCCCAGCGGGGCGATGTCGCCGTCCATCGAGAACACGCCGTCGGTGGCGACCAGGACGTGGCGGGCGGCGGCGCGCTCGGCCGTCAGCAGGCGCTCAAGATCGGCCACGTCATTGTGCTTGAAGGCGATCGTCCGGGCCCCCGACAGCTTGGCGCCGGCCCACAGACAGGCGTGGGCCAACGCGTCGATCAGGATCAGGTCGCCCGGTCCGACGACGGTGGGAATGACCCCCAGATTGGCCAGATAGCCCGAGCCGAACACGCAGGCCGCCTGGGTTCCCTTCAGGCGCGCCAGCCGCTTTTCCAGGTCGCCCAGCAAGGGGTGATCCCCGGTGACCAGCCGCGAGGCGGCCGCGCCGGCTCCGTAGTTCAAGGCCGCCTCGGCGGCGGCGGCGCGGACGGCCGGATGATGCGACAGGTTCAGATAGTCGTTGCACGAGAACGAGATCAGCCGCCGGCCGTCGCGTTCGACGATCGCGCCGTCCAGCCGACGGGTCGGCTTCAAGGTGCGGCGCAGGGCCTTGGCGTCCAGGGCGGTCAGCTTGTCGCCGGCGAAGGCGTCGAGGCTCTGCATGCTGTTTCCCGTTTGCGAAGGCTGGGCGCACGGCATAGGCAAGGCGCCCTCGCTTCGCAATGAAGGATCGCCATGACTCCCGACCGGCTCGCCCCCGACTGGCTGACCGAAGGCGCGGCCCATGTCTGGCGGCCCTATTGCCAGATGCAAACGGCCCGGCCGCCCCTGCCGGTGGTGGCCACCCATGGCGCGCGGCTGGTGCTGGCCGACGGCCGCGAGCTGGTCGACGGCCTGGCCTCGTGGTGGACCGCCTGCCACGGCTACAATCACCCGCACATCGCCCAGGCCCTGCGCGACCAGATCGAGCGGATGCCGCATGTGATGTTCGGCGGCCTGGCCCACGAGCCGGCCTATCGCCTGGCCAAGCGGCTGGCCGATCTGCTGCCGGGTGATCTGAACCACGCCTTTTTCGCCGAGTCCGGCTCGGTGGCGGTCGAGATCGCCATGAAGATGGCCCTGCAGTTCCATATCAATCGCGGCGAGCAGGGGCGCATCCGCTTCCTGTCGTTCCGCGGCGGCTATCACGGCGACACCCTGGCGACGATGACGGTCTGCGATCCGGAGGAGGGCATGCACAGCCTGTTCGCCGGCGTCATGCCGGCCCAGGTGATCGCCGACCTGCCGCGCGACGCCGAGGGCGAGGCGGCGCTGGATACGCTGTTGACGCAGCGCGGCGGGGAGATCGCCGCCATCCTGGTCGAGCCTTTGGTTCAGGGCGCGGGCGGCATGCTGCTGCACGGTCCCGACACGCTGCGGGCCCTGCGGCGACTGGCCGACAAGCATGGCGTGCTGCTGATCTTCGACGAGATCTTCACCGGCTTTGGCCGCACCGGCTCGATGTTCGCCATGCAGGCGGCTGGGATCGAGCCCGACATCGTCACCCTGTCCAAGGCCCTGACCGGCGGCACCCTGCCGCTGTCGGCGGCGGTGGCCTCGACCCGGGTGTTCCAGGCCTTCCTGTCGGACGACCCCGAAGCCGCCCTGATGCACGGCCCGACCTATATGGCCAATCCGCTGGCCTGCGCGGCGGCCAATGCGTCGCTCGATCTGTTCGAGGACGGCGCCTGGCGGGCCGAGGTGGCGCGGGTCTCGGCCGCCCTGGCCGAAGGTCTGGAGCCGTGTCGAACGGCGCCCGGCGTCGTCGATGTGCGGGTGCTGGGGGCGATCGGGGTGGTGGAGTTCGACGCGCCGGTGGCGGTCGGCGATCTGTGCGCCCGGTTCGCGGACGAGGGCGTCTGGATCCGGCCGATGGGCAAGGTGATCTATCTGACGCCGGCCTTCACCACGCCGGATGCGGATCTGGCCCTGCTGACCCTTGCGGTGCGCCGCGTCATCGGGGCCGATTGACCCGAACGGTCGCGTCTGGTCCAAGCGGGCATGCCCGCCAATTCGTCCCTGTCTGGTCTTGAGCGCCTCGCCATTCTGGCGATCATCCTGACCTGGGGGCTGAACAACGCCGCGGCCAAGGTGGCCACCGCCCATCTTCCGCCGATGATGGTGGGCGGTCTGCGGTTCGCCCTGGCGCTGGTGTTCCTGGCGGTCTTCGTCCGGCCGCCGTTCCCCGAGCCCAAGAAGCTGGTGGCGATCATCCTGTTGTCGGGACCGATCCATTTTGGCCTGATCTACACCGCGTTCGGCATGGCCAAGTCGCTGAGCCCGCTGGTCGTGGCCAGCCAGCTGTGGATCCCGTTCACGGCCATCGCCGCCTGGAGGATGCTGGGCGAGACCATGCGTCCGCCGGCCGTGATCGGCCTGGCCGTCGCCTTTGTCGGGGTCGCCTGGATGAGTCTTGATCCGCACGGGGCGGGCGATCTGCCGGCCTTGGTGCTGATCGTGCTGGCCTGCGCCTGCTGGGCGATGGCGACCGTGCTGGTGCGCATGACGCCGGGGATCAAGCCGCTGAAGATGCAGGGTCTGACCGCCATCGTCGCCGCCCCGACCCTGATCGGCCTATCCTTCGCCTTCGAGCCGCATGTGGTCCAGCGGGTCACGACCGCCCCGCCTCTGGCCTGGGCCTGCGTCGCCTTCGCCGGCGTGGTGTCGACCATCGGGGCCAGCGCCCTGTTGTTCTGGCTGGTCCAGCGGCGCGAGCCGGGTCGGGTGACGCCGTATTTCCTGCTGACGCCCCTGGTCTCCTGCACGATCGGCATCGTCTTCATGGGCGACCGGTTGACCCCGCAACTGATCATCGGCGGCGCCGCGACCATGGTCGGGGTGGCCCTGGTGGCCCTGACCGAGAAGCGCGGCGTCAAGCCTGAGGCGATGGCGGCCGAGACGGTTTAGGTTTGGCGACTTGCCCCCTCCGCGCTATCGCGCTCCTCCCCCGGAGGGGGAAGATGAGGTCGGCGCGTTTCATCTTCCCCCTCCGGGGGAGGAGGATGCGCAGCATCCGGAGGGGGCACGTGACCGCCGCCTCACGCGGAAACCCGCTGAAGGGATGGGAAGGGTCGCGGAGCGTCCGGGCCTCGC
>JAHINZ010000240.1 GCA_018895795.1 Alphaproteobacteria bacterium | reverse complement strand
CGTTCTACGTCGCTGCGGTTCAGATGCCGCGCGGTGATTCCGGCCAAGTAAAAGACGCCCAATACACGTGGGAAAAGACCTTAGACGGCCCTGAGGCCAAAGCCATCTTCGTCGGCTCCAAGGCTATAATCGAGGGTGAAATTGCGGCTCTTCCCAGCGGTAAAGTCGCCCGTTGCGAGGCATTCACGAAGGACGCCACTTTCAGTAGTCCCGTCGCCATTCACAACTACGATTGCTATGTGGGTGCCAAAATCACCCGCATCGCCTTCATAAGCGGTGACGGCTCTGTTATTAAAGAATGGAAATAGGTAGGTGTCTGCTCTAAAAGGGCGGCCCACTAGGGGCCGCCCTCCCGAGACCTAGTGTTTTCTTGCTTTAGCAAGAACTACTAAACCATTTACGATTTGAACAGTCACAAGAATGACTTTGGCAGTCATAAAAATGACTGATGAAATCTCAACCATATGAGACTCCCTTCTTTGGAGTCCTGCCCAGAGCTTTCGCTGTGAAGCTGGTTGGCAACCGTATAGCTGCTACCGATTAGCTATGCGAAGGCATAGCAAAAAGCTAGGCCTTCGCAGGCCGAACGCGGACCCTGAGGGCTCTCGCAAGGCTACATAAACGATGCTGAGCGCGCGGAAAGCCGGTGGGCTACCAAGTGCTGACAATTTGGCTCAGGCCTCGTCTTCCCGCCAGTCGGCCATGTGTGTCTCGAATCCATGTCGGGTGAATGTGGGAATATCCCAACCGCCACCGTGAGCGGTTCTTGCTGGCCGTGGTTTGTCTCCGCTTACCTGCTTAACGTGCGGGTAGACTGCCATCTATCTGACCCATGTCACCTTCCACTGGCCGCTGGCCCGGGTGGCCTTCGCCTTCGGGCGCGATCGCACCACCTGCGGTCACGCCTGTCACAAGGTGGAAGACCTGCGCGAGGACGCCGGCTTCGACGCCCGGATGGCGGCGCTGGAAGACTGCCTGCGCCAGGCGCCGCGGCAGATCCTGGGGCGGGCGCAATGAGCGCGACCGATGCGGGGCCGGATCTGGCCACCGAGCATGTGGCCAGTCGCGCGGCGCGTCTGCTGGCGCGACCCGGCGCGGTGATCGAGGCCGCGTCCCTGGGCTACGCCGTGCGCTTTGGGCCCCAACGCCGTCGCCGGCCCATGCTGGTGCTCGACGAGGCGGCCTTTCAGGTCCTGGTCGGCATGGCCAGGCTGAGACCGCGCGCCCAGGGCGGCTGGACCCTGGCCCCCGCGCCGCCGCCGCCGCCCAAGCCGCCGCCGGGCAGGCCGGGCGTGATCGACGGCGAGCGGGTGATCGAGGAGCCGCAATTGGGCCCCGTCGCCTTCAAGGCCAATCTGGGCGAGTCGCCGCTGGCCTGGCTGGCGCGACGGCGCGACGGCAAGGGACGACCCTGGCTGACCCCGGTCGAGGCCGCCGCCGGCGAACGGCTGCGCGATGACTTCCAAAGGGCTGGATCGATCGGCCGCCTGACCATGAACTGGGACGGCGCGCCCCGGGTCGACGGCGGGCGCGGGCCGGGCCTGGATCCGACCGAGCGGGCCCGCTTCGCCAAGGACCGCATCGCTCGGGCGCTTGAAGCGGCCGGCCCCGGCCTGCGCGGCATCCTCGAACAGGTGTGCCTGGCGGGCACGGCGTTGCAGGCGGCGGAGCGCGCTCTGGGCCTGCCGCGCCGGGCGGGCAAGACGGTGCTGAAACTGGCCCTGCAACGGCTGGTGGCCCACTATCACATGGGCTGAAAGCAAAAGGGCGGGACCTCGCGGTCCCGCCCCTCGAAAAACTGTCATCCCGGCTCTTCGCCGCGCTTCGGCCGGGATGACAACCTTGAGGTCTAGTGCTTCATCATGTGCTTGATGTCGCGCATCTGGTCGTGGCCGGACTTCACCGAGGTCCAGGCCTTTTCGATCACCGCGCGGGTGGCCGCGTCGACATCGGTGTCCTTCATGGCCTTTTCGTACTTGCCCTTGATGAAGTCCTCGCCGGACTCGACCTCGCTGATCACCGCCTCGTCGCCCTTGGACAGGCTGTCGCGCAGATTGACGAAGGCGCGGTGGGCGGCGGCCAGGATGGTGCCGTCGTCCTTGGGCTCGCCGCCCAGGCGGCGGACCTCGTCCTGAAGTTCGGTGGCGATCGTCCTGCGCTCCTGGGCGCGCTGTTCGAACAGCGTCTTGAAGCGCTGGCCCTCGGCGTCCTTGGCGGCGGTTGCATAGCCGTCGGCGCTGTCGATGGTGGTCTCGACCAGGCCGTTGATCAGCTTGATGTGGTCTTCGTTGGTATGGGACATGGGGGCTCCTTGAGAAGGGGATCGTGTGGAATCAACGCCGTTTGGCGGCAGGCGGTTTCGTTCAGGCGAAGGTTTTTCCAACCGCGCCCCAGGCCGTCGCGGCGGTGGCGAGCACCGGGCCGCGCGTGCGGGGATGGATCAGCAGAGCGGCCACGACGCCGGCCCCCAGAAGGGCCAGGGCCACGGGAATCTTGTAGCCGGCCAGGGTGATCTTGCCGTCCGCGTCGGGCGTCAGGACGTAGTCGGGGGCCGGCGCGACGGGCTCGGCGACCTCGGCCTTGCGACCGAACATCTGGGAGAGGCGGCCGGGGGCTCCCGACGGCTTGGGCGCGGCGGGCGGCGCGCCATAGGGGGCGTCATGGGCGACTATGGGGAGGCTCCTTGCTGGGGTTGCCTCCGATAACGCGATGGGCCGCCGGACGATCCTTCCTCGCTTCAGTCTTCGTGAGCGCCCAGGGAGGATCCGATATGCGCGATACCCAGCGCGCGGGCCCGCTCGACCTGGCGCTGGCGTTCGGCGTAGCGGGCCTTGCTGTGGTCGTCGCGGGCGTCGTGGCAGGCCGGGCAGGCGACGCCCTCGACATAGAGCGGCGAGGCCTGGTCGGCGGGGTTGAGCGGGCGTCGGCAGGCCCGGCACAGCACGTGGGTCCCCGGCGTCAGACCGTGGCCGACCGCCACCCGTTCGTCGAACACGAAACATTCGCCGCGCCACAGGCTTTGCGGCTGGGGCACCTGTTCCAGATAGTCGAGGATGCCGCCCTTCAGGTGAAAGACATTCTCTATGCCCTCCGACTTCAGGAAGGCCGTCGACTTCTCGCAGCGGATGCCGCCGGTGCAATACATCGCCACCTTCAGCGGCGGGGCGTCGGGCCCGCGCTGGGCGTCCAGAGCCTGGCGGTAGTCGCGGAACCAGTCGGGAAAGGCCGAGAAGCTGGCGGTCTTGGGATCGACCGCGCGCTCGAAGGCGCCGATGGCGACCTCATAGTCGTTGCGGGTGTCGATGACGATCACGTCGGGATCGGCGATCAGGGCGTTCCAGTCAGCGGGCTCGACATAGGTCCCGGCCTTGGCGACGGGATCCAGATCGGGCAGGCCCAGGGTGACGATCTCCTTCTTCACCCGCACCTTCATGCGGTGGAAGGGCATGGTGTCGGCCCAGGCGGTCTTGGGCTTGAGATCGGCGCAGCCGGGCAGGGCGCGGATGTGGTCCAGCGCCGCCTCGATCGCCGCGTCGGTCCCGGCGATGGTGCCGTTGATCCCCTCGGGGGCCAGCAGCAGCGTGCCCTTGACCCCCAGCGCGCAACAGGCCTTGGCCAGCGGCCCCTGCAGGGCGGCCGGATCGGCGAAGCGCGTGAACCGATAGAGGGCGGCCACGCGGAAGGTTGGAGGGGCGGATGTCATCTTGAGCGAGGCCATAGGCGCTTCTGAACGGAGCCTCAAGCGGGGGCGGAACCAAGTTTCGCGTAGGCGGTTAAGCTGACATGAGCATCCTGATCGTCATCCTAATCGCCCTGGTCCTCCTCGGACTCGCCCTCTACATCGTTCAGAGGTCGCCGATCCCTTCGCCCGTGAACTGGATGATCCAGTTGGTGCTGGTGGTCATCGCGATCCTGTTCATCGGTAATCGCGCGGGCTTCTTCTAGGCCGTCGAACGCCTTCGGCGCGATCTAGCCCAGCACCGCCTGGGCGTCGCGCTGAATGCGGGCGACCATCGCCTTGAGTCCGTTCGAGCGCTGTGAGGACAGAGCTTCCGACAGGCCCAGCTTGTCGAGGGCCGCCTTGGCGTCGAACGCCGCGATGTCCGCCGCTGGTCGTCCGGAATAGAGCCGCAACAAGATCGCGATCAGCCCGCTGACAATGTGGGCGTCGCTGTCGCCGCGAAAGAGGATCGTGCCGTCGGCCTGAGGCTGGGTGACCAGCCAGACCTGGCTGGCGCAGCCGAGCACCTTGTTGGCGGCCGAGCGTTCGGCGTCGGTGAGGGGCGCCAGGTCGCGCCCCAGCTCGATCACATACCGATAGCGCTCTTCCCAGTCCCCCAGCAGTTCGAACTCATCAACGAGTTCGGCGAGGGCGGCGTCGATGGGGCGTGTCATGGCCGCTGCTTAAGAGGCCCGCCGGCCTCTGGCAAGCGATCAGCCTTCGGGCAGGGTCAGTTGCGCGGTCAGGCCCGATCCCGGCCGTGAGGTCAGGCGCAACCCGCCGTTCATGGCCCGTGCCAGCAAATCGACGATCGGCAGGCCAAGGCCCGCCCCCTCGCTGGAGCGGGTCAGCGCGCAGCCGCCCTGCTCGAACGGGCGGAGCAGGCGCGGAAGATCCTCCGGCTCGACCCCCGCGCCGTGGTCGGCGATGGCGATCTCGACCACGCCGCCCGGCACCGCCCGGGCGATCACGCTGACCTGGCCGCCGACCGGCGAATGGGTGATGGCGTTTTGCAGCAGATTGCCCAGCATGGTGCGCAGCCCGCGGCTGTCGGCCAGGACCGACGGCAGGTCGCCCTCGCCGGGAACCGCGATGGCGATCTGGCGCTGGTCGATCTCGGGCCTAAGTTGTTCGATCGCATCCTCGATGGCCTCGTCCAACGCCTCGGGCGCGAGATCCAGGTCGGTGACGTGGCCTTCAAGGCGCGCGATCTCGACGATCTGATTGACCAGCTTCAGCAGCTTGAGGCCGCTGTCATTCACGATCTGGGCGTATTCGCGATACTGGGGCGCGCCCAGCGGACCATAGAGTTCGCGCGACAGGATCTCGGAAAACCCCAGCACGGCGTTCAGCGGCGTCCGCAGCTCATGGCTCACCATGCGCAGGAACGACCGCTTGCGGTCGTCCAGCGCGGCGCGTCGACGTTCAAGGACCGCGGCGCGGCGCGCGGCCGATGTGTCTTCGAGGCGGGGCGCGTCGAGGGACGCGGGCTGAGGCATAGGCTAGGCTCCCGGACGTTCTGTCCGCATTTCGCAGTCGGAACCTAGGCCGATTGCGCTTACCATTCCGTTTCCGTCCACAGGCGCTCCACGGCGAATGATCGCTCGATGATTGAGCGGTCTGGAGCGTGGGCCGCAGTCGCGTTAAGGTTTGATGTCGGCGTCGATGACGTCGCGCTTCAGGGAAGTCGGCCGCTTTTGGAATTCGAACTGCTCCCGGACCCGTTCTTGCGGCCCGCGCACCCCAAGCGCGGGCTGGACGCCGCGCGTGTGTGGCGTCTGGGCTGGCTGGCGGCGATCCTGCTGGCGGCGGGCGCGACGGCTTTTCTGTCCCAGACCGTGGGCTGGCCGATCTGGGCGGCGCTGATCGCCGGCGCGGTTCCCGCCCTGGTCTCCTATCCCCTGGCCGGCGACGCCGCGCGCGAAGACGGTCGGATGCAGTCCCTGCTGCTGGTGCTGTGGGCCGTGGGCGGATGCGCCGCGGCGGTGCTGACCGGCGGCGTGTCCGGCGCGATGAGCGCCTGGTGCCTGGCCCCGGTGGCCGCCGCCTCGACCCTGACCGCCTCGCGCCGCCTGGCGGAAGGCGCGGCCCTGTCGATGATCGGCGGCTGCGTGGCGGCCCTGACCCAGCTGTCGGGCCTGGCCCCGGCCGCGCCGACGGGCCCTCTGGCTTTCATCCTGGGCTTCCTGGCCCTGACGACCATCGGGCTGGGCCTGGCGACCGGCCTGCTGATCAGCCACCGGCGGGTGGGGGTGCGCGACGTGCGCCACAGCGCCGAAATGGCGTCGCTGGATCGGCTGCTCGACGGCCTGCCGCAACTGGCCCTGGCGGTGACTCCCAAGGGCAAGATCACCGCCGTGCGCGGCGCGCCGCCGCCCGGCGTCACGATCGCCGACATCGTCAATCGCGGCCTGGCCGGCGCCGCCGCGCCCAATGACCGGCAAAAGGTGGGCGCGGCGATCGCCCAGGCCTTCCGCGACGGCCAGGCCAGCCTGACCTTCAACCCCGCCCTGGGCGTCGACCGGATCGTCGCGCTGGACCTGCGCCGCGTCTCGCTGGTGATGCTGGTCGGCCTGCTGCGCGACGTGACCGTCGAGCGCACCCGGGAAAGCGACCTGGACCGGGCCCGCGCCGACGCCGAGGCCCTGGCCGCCGGCCGCGCCCGCTTCCTGGCCAATATGAGCCACGAGCTGCGCACGCCGCTGAACGCCATCATGGGCTTTTCCGACATCATGCGCTCGCGGATGTTCGGCCCGCTCAGCGACCGTTATGGCGAGTACGCCGAGCTGATCCACGAGAGCGGCGGTCACCTGCTGGACCTGATCAATGACGTGCTGGACATGTCCAAGATCGAGGCCGAGCGGTTCGAGCTGTCGCGTGGCGTGTTCGACGCCCGCGAGGCGATGACGGCGGCCATGCGGTTGATGCGCGTCCAGGCCGACGGGGCCGGGGTGCAGCTGCGCGGCGTGCTGCCGCCCACCGATCTGGAGGTCGACGCCGACCGCCGGGCGCTCAAGCAGATCGTCCTGAACCTGATCTCCAACGCCTTGAAGTTCACCCCGCGCGGCGGCCAGGTGACGGTCACGGCCGACGGCTATGACGGCGTGCTGGAGATCATCGTCGCCGACACCGGCGTGGGCATCAGCCCCGAAGATCTGGAACGCCTGGGCCGTCCCTACGAGCAGGCCGGCGGAACCGATCAGCGCGCCATGGGCACCGGGCTGGGCCTGTCGCTGGTGCGGGCCTTCGCCAAGCTGCACGGCGGCGAGATGCATATCGAGAGCCGGCTGGGCGCGGGCACCAGCGTCTCGGTGCGCCTGCCGGTGCTGCTGGCCCCGCTGAAGGCCCAGACCCCACCGTCCGAGCCGCCGGCCTCGCCCGAACCTGCGCCCCCGCCGCCCGAACCCGAGCCGCCGGCCGCTCTGGGCGACAATGTGATTGCGTTCGCGCCGCGCTAAAGCGGGCGCGATCTGACGGTGTGGTTTGGGGCGATGAGGTCCAAGGTCCGTAGTCCGGCGGGCGGGCAATTTCCGCTCCCGACCGTGGGCGGGCGGTCCAAAGGTCCGCTTCCCTTTCGGCTCCGGACCTGGCCACCAAAAACCTTGTCATCCCGGCCGGAGCGAAGCGGAGCGCCGGGACCCAGGGGCCACCGCAGTGTGCTGGCCATTGCCTACCGTCGCAAACGTCGCCCGAAGCTATCTTATGTGATCCGGTGCCCGCAAAGCTCGCCCGATACCAAGAGCCAACGCAGCGCGGACGCCCCTGGGTCCCGGCGCTCCGCTGCGCTACGGCCGGGATGACAAGAGTGTGTTGCTGAGGGAGACGTCCACAACCCACCCTTCTCGGCCCTCGGTAAGGTCTGCTTTTAGGCGCTAAGGCGCTCCCCGTCCGGCCCCACCCGTCCTGTCTGCCCGCCCGCGCTCACCCGCTTCTACCGCAAAAACGCCCGTCCCGCCGCGAAGTCGCCGACCTCGATATAGGCCTTGCGCACCGCGTCGCGGCCGTCGCGGCCGGTGAAGGTGAACTCGATGGTCACCGCCTCGCGCGGGTCCAGCAAGGAAATGGCCTCGGCCGCCGCGACCGGGAAGCGAAAGCCCATGCCCGTCTTGGCGCCGTTCGGCAGCAGGGTGACGGGCGCTTGTTCGCGGGTTTCGGCATTGAAAACCTGGCTGGCCGAGCGCGGCGCCACCTTGAACGACAGGCCCGCGCCGCCGCGCAGGTTGAGATAGGGGCCCTGGGTCCTGGCCGGATCACGCATCACCAGGCGGGCCGCATAGGGCTGGGCGCCGTCGGCGAACGCCGCCACCGCCGAGACGGCGTTGCTTCGGCTCACCAGGCCGAAGATCAGCCGATCGGGCCCGAACGCGCTGGGTTGCGACAGTCGCCAAAGCGGGATGGTCGCCGAAACCCCGCGCTCGGCGTGCCAGGCCGAGAGGTCGCCCGGATAGTGCATGCGCTGCAGGGTCGCATAGGCCTCGAAGGCCGAGCGCACCCGATCGGCGGCGGTGGTCATGTCCTTGGATCGGCACGAGGCTTGGCCAGCCTTGGCGCGGGCGCGCTGTTCCAGGGCCTCGACATCGGCCTGGGTCGCGCCGGACCGCAGGGTCGCGCCGCGCGCCTGGGCCCGGGCGGCGTCCAGCGCCGAGCCGACCGTGTGTTCGAACAGCTGGCAGCGGGCGTCCGCCGCCGTCATCAGGGTGCGCTCATACAGCTGGTCGGCGGCGTTGGCGGCCAGCGCCAGGCCGGGCGACATCAGGCCGATTCCGGCGGCCAGAACCGCGAGCCATCGCGTCGTCCGACCTTCGCGGGATGTCACCAGGCCCGATCGTCGAAGGTGGAAGCCGGTTGCGGCGGCCATCGCGTACTCCTGAATGCCGGGCCTGGTTGAAACAACAGGCCCCGGCGGCGCGGTTTTCTCGTATGCTCGACACGAAGGGGCACCTTAGGCCCCTCAGGGTTGCGGTTCGGTTAGCATGCTGTTGTCGACGGATATCTGGGCCGGGGCGTTGATCCGCCGGGCCGAACTGGGCGGGGCCTTCGCCACGGTGGTCCGCAAGGGCGACGCCAAGGCGGGCGCGGTGCTGGTCAAGGTCGTCGACCGGCGGCAGAACACCGCGCGGCTGTTCGCCGAGGCGACGCGCGGCGACGGCGAACGGTTCTGGATGCAGCCGACCAAGTCGGATTTCGAGCCGGACCTGGACGCCTATGCCGAGCGCGCGGCGCGGATCGATCCCGACATCTGGGTCATCGAGATCGAGGATCGCGACGGGCGGCATTTCTTGACCGAAGCGGTCGAGGACTAGCGCGGAGAACCCCACTTTCCAGCGCCGTTAACCTCAATCCTACACCGGACCTAAAGTTCGCTGGGGCACCCTCTGGTCGTATCCCCGCCACCAGAGATTATCGCCCGAACCGCCATGCTTTTCCTGATGAACGATGTCGTTTTCAGCTTCGACGCCGCCGAACTGGCGCCGCCGGTGCCGCACGACCGTTTCGCGAAACTGTCGTTGAACTATGTCAGCGAGCTGGGTCGGGAGCTCTATGCGGAAGAGCCGTTGCTGCACCTGAAGGACCCTGAGCGGGCCAAACGCCTGGCCTCGCTGATCATCTCCAAGGCGCCGGAGATCAATGCCGCCCTGTTCATCGCGCCGGGGCGGGGGTGTCTGGTCGATCAGGTTCAGGTTCGCTATGCGCAGATCGGCCTGGAAGTCATGGGCGCGCTGCTGCAGCGCCAGAAGGCCGGATCCCTGACCAATGTCGAGGCCGATCGCCAAGTCTGGCGTCGTCTGGCGGCCTGATCAGGCCGGTTTCAAATCAGGGCGATCAGCCACTTGATGGCGACAGCCAGGGCGACAAGGCCGCCCAAGGTAATGACCATGCACAGGATGCTGGCTTCGGCGCGAGGCGCCTTTGAACCGCGAGGTTCTTCCCAAAGAGCCATGTTCGTTTCCTCGACAGGCTGGGCGCTCTCGATGGGCGTCGCATACCTGACCTTCTGAACATGAGCGCAATCCCCCTGCTAGAAAAGGGATATCTTGAGCGCGCGGTGAGGCGGGTTGTCGCAAATCGGTGATCTGTCCGCCGTTTTTTTGGACAAAGCCGATCGTCATTTAAGCAATACAGATGCGTCGCGCCGTCGTCATGCCCGCCGCCTAAGCCCCGATTCAGCAAAAAAAGGGGATTTCGACTCATGAGCCTGATGACTTCAACGGCCTGGACGGTGCTGGCCCTGGCGATCGCGTCGCCAGCCCTGGCCGAAACGCCCGCGACGGCCGCGCCCGGCGCGGCGGTCGCCGAAGTCGAGGCCGTGATCGTCACCGGCACCCGACGCGTGAACCGCACGGCCTTTGAATCGGCCGCGCCCGTCGATGTGATCTCGCATGATGTTCTGGAGGGCATCGCCTCCGACGAGATCATGAACAAGCTGCAGGCCACCACGCCGTCGTTCAATGTTCAGCGTTTGCCGGCGGCCGATGGCCAGGCCTTCGTGCGTCCGGCCACCCTTCGCGGCCTGTCGCCGGACCAGACCCTGGTGATGGTCAATGGCAAGCGCCGCCACCGCTCGGCGGCCCTGGGCGGTCGCGGCCAGCAGGGCGTCGACATGGCCCAGTTCTCGGCCGGCGGCATGGAACGGATCGAGGTCCTGCGCGACGGCGCCTCGGCGCAATATGGTTCGGACGCCATCGCCGGGGTGATCAATGTCATCCTCAGCACTCGGCCGGGCTTCTCGGCCTATGCCCAGACCGGCCAGTATTTTGAAGGCGACGGCGCCAAGACCGAGATCGGCGGCCGCTATGGCTTCAAGCTGGGTCAGGCCGGTTCTCTGGTGGCCGCGCTGGACTATACCGACGCGGCGGCCACCTCGCGGACCCGCCAGCGCCCGGACGCCATCGCCTTCCAGGCGGCCAATCCGTCGCTGACCGTGCCCAATCCCGTGCAGCGCTGGGGGCAGCCCGATCGCAAGGTTTGGCGCGCCAGCCTGAACGCGGCCCTGCCGCTGACCGACGCCGTCGAGGCCTATGGCTTCGCCACCTATACCGACAGCCAGGGATTGACCGATTTCAACTGGCGCAACCCGGCGACCGACAGCTCCTACAAGACCAGCACGGTCTTCCCGGGCTGGACGTTGAAGTCGGTCTATCCGACCGGCTTCTCGCCCAAGTTCGGCCAGGACGAGACGGACTATCAGCTCAATGGCGGCGTTCGCGGCGACGCGGGCGGCTATCACTGGGATCTGAGCGCCGGCTTTGGTCGCGACGAGATCAACTATGTCCTGAACAACAGCATCAACGCCTCGTTTGGCCCCACCTCGCCGACCGCGTTCGACGCGGGAACCCTGGCGCAGGAAGAGCAGTCGCTGAATTTCGATGTGACGCGGCCCCTGGCCTGGTCGTTCCTGGCCCAGCCGGCCAATCTGGCGTTCGGCGCCGAAGCCCGCAAGGAAACCTACGAGATCTCGGCCGGTGATCGCTATTCCTGGGATGTCGGGCCCGGCGCGGCCGGCGGCCTGCCCAGTGGTTCCAACGGCTTCCCGGGCTATAGCCCCAGCCAGTCCGGGTCATGGGATCAGACCAGCTATGCCGCCTATGTCGATCTGGACATGCCGGTCACCGACAAGCTGACCACGGCGGTCGCCATCCGTTATGAAGACTTCTCCGAGTTCGGTTCGACCACCGACGGCAAGATCACCGCGCGCTATGAACTCACGCCGAACTTCGCCCTGCGCGGCGCGGTCTCGACCGGCTTCAGGGCGCCGACGCCGGGCCAGATCTACAGTACTCGCACCTCGCAGGGCCTGAACACCACGACCCTGCAGCTGTTCACCGCGGGCCGTCTGGCCACGACCAACCCGGTGGCGGTGTTCTTCGGCGCCCAGCCGCTGAAACCCGAAGAGTCGACCAACCTGTCGTTCGGCGGCGTCTTCCGCCACGCCGGCTTCACCGCCTCGCTCGACTATTACCGCATCGACGTCGACAATCGTTTGGCCTCATCGCAGAGCTATACGGTGACGACGGCGATCAAGACCCAGCTTCTGGCCCTGGGCGTCCCGGGCGCCGACAGCCTGACGTCGGTGTCCTACTTCACCAACGCCTTCGACACGCGCACCCAGGGTTTGGACGCCGTGGCGGCCTGGAAGGGCGACTGGCTGGGCGGCAAGGTCGGCGTGACCGGCGCGCTGAACTGGAACGACACCAAGGTGCGCCGGGCCAATGCGGCCCAGATCAGCACCCTGGCCAAGATCAATATCGAAGACAGCCTGCCGCAATATGCGGGCAACCTGACGTTCGACTACGCCCGCGATCGCTACAGCCTGCTGGCCCGCGTCCGCTACAGCGGCGACTGGACCGACGCCCAGCTGAACGGCGCGGCCAATCTGATCCAGACCTTCGGGGCCAAGACCTTCCTGGACCTGTCGGCGACCGCTCAGGTCACCGACGCGGTCAAGCTGACGGTGGGCGCGGAAAACGTGTTCAACACCTATCCCGACGAAGCCACCTTCCAGGCCTCGCGCGGCCTGATCTATTCGCGCAACGCGCCTTACGATACCGACGGCGGCCTCTGGTACGCCCGCGTGGCGGTGGCGTTCTAGGCGACACCCTTCCGACAAGGGGGCGAGTCTGACCGCTCGCCCCCAAGCCGGAAGGTGACAAATCGCGCCCGGACCGGTAGTCCCGCGCCATGAGCACTTCCCCTGCCGCCCAGGCCGCCCGTCGGCGCACCTTCGCCATCATCAGTCACCCTGACGCCGGCAAGACGACCCTGACCGAAAACCTGCTGCTGGCCGGCGGGGCCATCCGCGCGGCCGGCGCGGTGCGGGCCCGGGGCCAGACCCGCCGCACCCAGTCCGACTGGATGAAGATCGAGCGCGAGCGCGGGATCTCGGTGTCGGCCTCGGTGATGACGTTCGACCACGACGGTCTGATGTTCAACCTGCTCGACACCCCGGGCCACGAGGACTTCTCGGAAGACACCTACCGCACCCTGACCGCCGCCGACGCGGCGATCATGGTGCTGGACGCGGCCAAGGGCATCGAGCCCCAGACCCTGAAGCTGTTCGAGGTGTGCCGCCTGCGCGACATCCCGATCATCACCTTTATCAACAAGATGGACCGCGAGGCCCAGGACCCGTTCGAGCTGCTGGACGAGGTGTCGTCCAAGCTGGCCCTGGACCCGGCGCCGCTGTACTGGCCGGCCGGTTCGGGTGGGCGCTTCAAGGGCATGCTGGACCTGCGTGGCCAGAAGTTCATTCCCTACGCCAAGAAAAGCTCGATCGACGATGAAGGCCACCCCGATCCGGTGGCCCTGAACTCCAACGCCATCAGCCGCTTTCTCGACCCCGAGGAGCTGGCCGAGGTGGAGGAGGGGGCGATGCTAGTCTCCGAGGCGGCCAAGCCGTTCGACGTGCAGAGCTTCCTGGAAGGCCACATGACGCCGGTGTTCTTTGGCTCGGCCCTGCGCCATTTCGGCGTGGCCGAGCTACTGGCCGGCATCGGGGCCTATGCGCCGCCGCCCCATCCGGCCCGCGCCCTGCGCAACGGCGTCGAGACCCATGTCGCCCCCGGCGATCCCGAGGTTTCGGGCTTCGTGTTCAAGGTCCAGGCCAATATGGACCCCAATCACCGCGACCGGATCGCCTTCCTGCGCCTGACCAGCGGCCGGTTCACGCGCGGCATGAAGTTGAAGGCCCAGAACACCGGCAAGTCGATGAGCGTCAACGCGCCGGTGATGTTCTTCGCATCCGACCGCGAGCTGGCCGAGGACGCCTATGCCGGCGACGTGATCGGCATCCCCAACCACGGCGTGCTGCGGGTGGGCGACAGCCTGTCGGAAACCGGAACCCTGCGCTTCGCCGGCCTGCCCAATTTCGCGCCGGAAATCCTGCGCCGGGTGCGGGTCAAGGATCCGCTGAAGGCCAAGCACCTGAAGAAGGCGCTGGAAGGCCTGGCCGAGGAAGGCGTCACCCAGCTGTTCCGGCCGATGCTGGGCAGCTCCGACTTCATCGTCGGCGCCGTGGGTCAGCTGCAGTTCGAGGTCATGGCCGACCGGCTGGGCGGCGAGTACCAGTTGGACGTGATCTTCGAGCCCTCGCCCTATGCCGAGGCGCGCTGGATCAGCGGGACGCGGGCCGACGTCGAGGACTTCCAGGACAAGCACAAGACCGCCATGGCCACCGACATCGACGACCAGCCGGTGTTCCTGGGCAAGTCGTCGTGGGAGATCGGCTATGTGGCCGAGAAGTTCCCCAAGGTGAGGTTCG
>JAHINZ010000239.1 GCA_018895795.1 Alphaproteobacteria bacterium | reverse complement strand
GGCCGCGACCTGATGCAGGGCGTGCCGCGCGAAGTCCGCATCAGCGAAAAACAGGCCGCCGACGCCCTGGCCGAACCGGTCGGGCAAATCGTTGAGGCCGTGAAGGTCGCCCTGGAGGCCACGCCTCCGGAGCTGGCCTCCGATATCGCCGACAAGGGCATCATGCTGACCGGCGGCGGCGCGCTGCTGCGCGGCCTGGACGCCGAGATCCGCGACCACACCGGCCTGCCGGTCACCGTGGCCGATGATCCGCTGTCCTGTGTGGCGCTCGGTTGCGGCAAGGTCCTGGAGCATCCCAAGTGGATGAAGGGCGTGCTGGAATCCACCTTGGCCTAGGCCTAATTTCCGACAAGGGCGCCCCGGGGGCGTCAGGAGAAACAGTTCGTGCCCTTTCGCGAAGGTCCCCTCGGCGACCTGAAAGTGCCGCTCACCTGGACCGCGGCCGTGGCGTTGATCGTCGCCGCCGTGATCGCGGTGGCGTTCCTGTTGGCCGACCGGCGCGAGACTCTTCAGGACCATGCCTATGGCGTGACCCGCCAGACGGTCGACACCGTTTCCAAGCCGGTCAGCGGCGTGATCGCCGCGCCGGGACGGTGGACGGGCCTGGGTCTCGACTTCGCGCGCAGCTATTTCTTCACCGCGTCGGAGAACCGTCGGCTGAAGGCCGAGGTCGCCGAGATGCGGCAGTGGCGCGACCGGGCCCTGGCGCTGCAGGACACCAATGATCGCTACAAGTCGTTGTTGGGCCTGCGCACCGATCCGCCGATCCCTATGGCCTCGGCGCGGGTGGTCAGCGACAGTCGCGGTCCGTTCGCCAACACCCGCCTGGCGGACGCCGGTTCGCAACAGGGCGTGCAAGTCGGCAATCCCGTGCTGAACGAGCGCGGGCTGGTCGGGCGCGTCGTGGGCGTGTCCAGCGGGGCCAGTCGCATTTTGCTGCTGACCGATATCGCCTCGCGCATGCCGGTGATGATCGACCGCACCAACGCCCGCGCCATCCTGACGGGCGACGGCGGGCCCAATCCCAAGCTTGAATATCTGCGCGGCGTCGATCCGATCCAGCAGGGCGATCGGGTCGTCACCTCGGGCGACGGCGGCGTCGTGCCGCGCGGCTTGCCGGTCGGCGCGGCGGTCAAGGGGCTGGATGGCCACTGGCGCGTGGTGCTGTTCTCGGATGACGCCGCGATCGACTTCGTGCGCATCCTGCTGTTCAAGGATTTCGCCCAGCTGGCGGACGAAAAGCAGTTGCAGACGCGCAGCTTGCCGCCGGTGACCACCGAGGATCCGCAGACCTCGATCCTCAACCCGGTCGATCCGGTCGCCAAGCCGCCCGCGCCCAAGCCCGCCGTCGTCTCACCGTCCGTCGCCCCGCCGCCCGTCGTGTCGCTGGCGCCCAAGCCCGCCGGCGCGCAGGTCGTTCGGCCGCCGGCGACCGGGCCCAAGCCCGCTGGCGCTCAACCGACCCCGCCGGCGACGTCCGTGGCCAAGCCCGTGGCCAAGCCCGCGACCTCCAAGCCCGCGACGACGTCGACGCCGACCGGACCCAAGCCGCCCGCGCCAAAGCCCACCACGCCGCTCCCCGCCGAGACGGGAGCGCCGCGATGAACATGCATGGCGCCCGGCCCCTGCATCCGGCGCGTTGGCTGGGCATCCCGCTGCTGACCTGCGTCATCGTGACGATCGTCTTCGCGGCGCCGCTGCGGATCTGGGGCCTGCAATTGCCCGAGCCGGTGTTCGCCATGGTGCCGGCCTTCGCCTGGGCCCTGATCCGCCCCTCGATCCTGGCGCCGTTCGCCACCTTGGGGCTGGGCCTGTTCCTGGACCTGTTCTGGGGCGGCCCCATGGGGCTTTGGGGGCTGTCGCTGCTGGTGGGCTACGCCATGGTGCTCAGCACCCGCAACATGATGACCGGCCAGAGCCGGCCCATGATGTGGGTCTGGTTCGCCGGCGTCTCGGCCGTGACCATGATCGCGGGTTTCCTGTTCTCGATGCTCGACAGCCTGGCCATGCCCAGTCTGCTGGCCGTGTTCTGGCAGTTCCTGGCCACGGCGCTGCTCTTCCCTTTCGCCCACCGTCTGGTTGATCGTTACGACGACGCCGACGTGCGTTTCCGATAGGGCGATGAGCGAACCCTCCATCCTGTTCTTCGAGGTCAATGAGCGCCAGGGGGTGTTCCACCGCCGCGCGTTCCTGATGGGCGGTCTGGCGGGCGCGGGCCTGCTGGCGCTGGGCGGGCGGCTGGCGCAACTGCAGCTTGTCGAGGCCCAGCGCTATCAGAAGCTGTCGGCCGGCAACCAGTTCAACTACCGACTGACGCCGCCGCCCCGCGGGCTGATCCTCGACCGCAACGGCGTACCGCTGGCGTCCAACCGCCCCAATTTCCGGCTCATGGTCACCAAGGACAAGGATCTCGACCTCGAGGCGACGCTCGATGACCTGTCCAAGCTGGTGCCCATCGACGGGTCGCGCCGGGCGCGGATCATCAAGGACATCGCCCGCGCGCCGCGCAAGGCGCCGGTGGCGGTGATGGAGGACATGACCTGGGAAGAGTTCTCCCGGGTCAATATCCGCGCGCCCGAACTGCCGGCCGTCACCGCCGACATGGGCGAGGTGCGGGTCTATCCGTTCGGCGGCGCCTTCGCTCACGTGATCGGCTATGTCGCCAAGGTCTCCGACCGGGACCTGGACGCGGCCAAGCTGGATCCGACCCAGGATCAGGAATTGCTGCACCATCCGGGGTTCCGGATCGGCAAGCAGGGCGTGGAAAAGGCCTTCGACACCGCGTTGCGCGGCCGGGCCGGCGCCACCAAGGCCGAGGTCGATTCCCAGGGTCGGGTCGTGCGCCTGGACCCCGAAGGCGATATCCGGCCGACCCCGGGCAAGGAGATCCGCCTCACCCTCGACGCCGACATCCAAAACCGCGCCCTGGAGGTGATGGGCGAGGAGAGCGGCGCCATCGTGGTGATGGACGTGCGCAACGGCGACCTGCTGTGCATGGTCTCGGCCCCCAGTTTCGACGCCAACCGCTTCGTGCGCGGCCTCAGCGGTCCCGAGTACAAGGCCCTGGCCGAATACGAGCGCAAGCCGCTGCTCGACAAGGCCATGACCGGCACCTACCCCCCGGGCTCGACCTTCAAGCCGACCGTGGCGCTGTCGGCGCTGCGGGCGGGCGTTGATCCGGAGGTTCGGGTCAACTGCACGGGCGGCTGGTACTATGGCGGCCGCACCTGGCGGTGCTGGCAGAAGCGGGGCCATGGCCCCCAGAACATGCACGATGCGATCAAGAACTCGTGCGACATCTATTTCTATCAGACCGCTCTGAAGGTCGGTCCCGACGTCATCGCCGAAGCCGCGCGCAATATGGGCTTTGGTCAGATCTTCGACATCGGCATTCCAGGCCAGAAGAAGGGGCTCGTGCCGGATCGGGACTGGAAGAAGCGGGCGTTCAAGCGCAATCCGGCCAACCAGATCTGGTTCCCGGGCGAGACGCCCAGCTACGGCATCGGGCAGGGGGCTCTGAACGTCAACGCGCTGCAGTTGGCCGTGATGACCGCGCGTCTGGCCAACGGCAAGAAGGCCTTGTTGCCGCGCCTGATCAAGTCGGTGGGCGGGG
>JAHINZ010000238.1 GCA_018895795.1 Alphaproteobacteria bacterium | reverse complement strand
TGCAACGCCAGGCCCTGCCGGTCTCGGTGCTGCCGGAAGGCTGGGAAAACACCGCCCGCAACGGCCCGTGCCCCTGCGGTTCGGGCAAGAAGTTCAAGCAGTGCCACGGCTCGCTGGTCTAGCGACCAGGCTCTGGGTTTGAGTTGCGAGACGCCCGCTCCGGGGAACCGGGGCGGGCGTTTTTGCTTTGGATCCCCAAAATCCGCTCTCCCCGGCGAAAGCCGGGGCCCAGATTCATCCAGTGCGCTTGGGGTTGATCCGCCATAAGTCTTGCCCGTGCGTACGTGCTCATGGGTTCGATCTGGGCCCCGGCTTTCGCCGGGGAGAGCGGGTTAAGGAGGCGGACTCTAGCCCAGAAACTCCAACGCCAGGTCGCGCCAATCTGGATTAGCCGCCTCGATCAGCTGCAGCTTCCAGACCCGCCGCCATTCCTTGATCTGGCGCTCGCGCCGCCAGGCCCCCTCGCGTGTTTCGTGAGCTTCATACCAGACCAGCATCGTGCAGCCATATCGCGCGGTGAAGCCGCGTTCACGTGACTGATGCTCGGAGACGCGACGGCCAAGGTCGTCGGTATAGCCCGTGTAGAGCGTGCCGTTGCGGCGGCTGGCCATGATGTAGACGTGGAACATCATGGTAAAACTTTACAGAGAATTAGGATGTATTTCAATCTAGGGTTATATATTTTCCGCTCTCCCCGGCGAAAGCCGGGGCCCAGATTCATCCCGTGCGTTTGGGGTAGATCCGTCAAAAGTCTTGCCCGTGCGGACGTGCTCGTGGGTTCGATCTGGACCCCGGCTTTCGCCGGGGAGAGCGGATTTTAAGAGACCCGCCGCCCCGCCACCCAGCCCGCCCCGCACAGCATCACCGCCGCGATCAGCCCCGACGCCCTCAGTCCACTGACGATCCGCTCCGGCCCGCCCGCCGCCAGGGCGCCGAACACCGCCACGCCCGCCGCGCCGCCAGCCTGACGGCAGGCGTTGAGGACCCCCGTCGCCGCCCCGGCGACGCCCCGGTCGACGCTGGCCAGCAGCCCGCTGGTCAGGGCCGGAATGGCCAAGCCCATCCCGCCCGGGATCAGGGCGAAGCCCGGCAGCATTTCCAGGAAACTCGAACCCGATCCCAGCCGCGCGGTCAGCGCATAGCCGCAGGCCGCGATCAGCACCCCGACGCCGGTCACCCGCGCCGCGCCGAACCGGGCGACGAGGCCGCCGCTGACCAGGTTGGAGACGATGAAGGTCGCCGTCAGCGGCAGGAAGGCCAGCCCCGCCTGCTCCGGGCCATAGCCGACGGCGCGCTGCAGATAGAGGCCCAGCACGAAGACCAGGCCGTAATAGCTGAAATTCAGAGCGCTCCCGACCAGCACGGCCGTCGACACCGCCCGCTGGCGGAACATCGACAGCGGCGCGACCGGATGGGCGGCGCGGGCCTCGACCCACAGGAAGATCGCCGCCGCCAGCAGGCCGACGCCGAGCGCGATCAGCGGCCCCGGATGGTCCCAGCCGCGCCGGCCGCCCTCGATCACCGCCCCGACCCCGGCGGTGACGGCGATCAGGGCCAGGGCCTGGCCCGGCAAGTCCAGCGGCTTGCGGGCCTTGGGCGGCGCCTCCTGGATCACGGCCAGGGTCAGGGCGATCCCGATCGCGCAGAGCGGCAGGTTGACCAGGAACACCCAACGCCAGCCCAGGCCGGCCACCAGCAGGCCGCCCAGCACCGGTCCGGCGGCGATCGACACGCCGCCCGCCGCCGTCCACCAGCCCACCGCCCAGGCCCGCCGCCGGTCGTCGCCCGCGAAGGCGTGGGCGATCAGGGCCAGCGACGGCGGGATCAGCAGGGCCCCGGCCGCGCCCTGGGCCGCCCGCGCCGCGATCAGGGCCCCCGGTCCCGTCGCCAGGCCGCAGGCGGCCGAGGCCAGGGCGAACAGCACCAGGCCGGCTACGAACACCCGCCGCGGCCCGATCCGGTCGCCCAGGGCGCCGGCCGACAGCAGCATGGCCGCCAGGGCCAGGACATAGGCGTCGACCACCCATTGCAGCGACGCCATCGGCGCGTCGAACGCCTGGCCGATGGCGTCCAGCGCCACATTGACGATGGTCACGTCCAGCTGAGTGACCAGGAAACCGAAACTGGCGGCGGCGACGATCAGGGCGGGACGGGCGGCGACTTGGGTCATGGCGCTGTCATGCCCCCGACAGCCCGCCCGATGCTACACGCGAGACTGAACCCTCGCGGCCGGTGTTAAGGTAGGATGCTAAAACACCTCGTCATCCCGGGACTTGTTCCCGGGACCCATCGATCCGCCGCTGAGGGCGTTCAAGACGAGCCCGTTCGTGGAAGCGTCACCATGGGTCCCGGGAACAAGTCCCGGGATGACGAACGATTAGAGGAGCCCGCCCATGGAGCCCAACATCGCCGCCCCCGCCGCCCTGATCGGCGACCCCGGCCGCGCCGCCATGCTGCAGGCCCTGCTGGACGGCCGCGCCCAGCCCGCCAGCGCCCTGGCCTGGGCCGCCGGCCTGACCGCCCAGGCCGCCAGCAACCACCTGGCCAAACTGGTCGAGGGCGGGCTGCTGACGGTCGAGCGCCAGGGCCGCCACCGCTATTACCGGCTGCGCAACGCCGAGGTCGCCCACGCCCTCGAGACCCTGGCCCTGCTGGCCGCCCCGATCCGAGCGCTGGACGCGCCCCGCTCGCCGCTGGCCCGCGCCCTGCGCCAGGGTCGCTGCTGCTATGGCCACCTGGCCGGACGGTTGGGGGTCGAACTGGCCCGCGCGCTGGAGGACCAAGGCCACATCTGTGCGGCGGACGACAAGCTCTACGCCGTCAGCCCGTCCGGAACCGCCTGGTTCACGCAGTTGGGGATCGACGTGGCCGCCCTGCGCTCGAAACGCGGCGTCGCCCGCCAGTGCCTGGACTGGACCGAGCGCCGGCGCCATCTGGCCGGTCCGCTGGGCGTGGCCCTGTGCGACCGGTTCGAGACCCTGGGCTGGATCGTCCGCGACCGGACCAGCCGCGCCGCCGACCTGACCCCGGCCGGGCGCGAGGCGCTGGGCGCGCGGCTGGGCCTGGCGTTGGCGGATGAAGCGTCGCGGGCGGCTTAGGGGAAAAGATCTCGTCTAAACTCTTCTCCCGCTCTCCCCGGCGAAAGCCGGGGCCCAGAGTCATCCAGAGACGTCAGGGTTGATGCGCCCCATGCCTCGCCACACCATCACCGCTGGCGGGTTCGATCTGGACCCCGGCTTTCGCCGGGGAGAGCGGTGTGCTT
>JAHINZ010000237.1 GCA_018895795.1 Alphaproteobacteria bacterium | reverse complement strand
GGACATGTAGGTGATCCGTCCCTCAAGATCGCTCTGCACCACCATGTCCTGCGCGTTCTCGGCCAGCAGACGGTAACGCGCTTCGCTGCGCGCCACGACCTCGCTGACCTTGGCCACGCGATCCAGCATGGAGCGCCTTTGACGCTGAAACGCGGCGACGGGCAGGCTGACGAACATCGACACCGCCAGGAACGTCTGAAGAACGATCGATCGCTCGGCCTCGGAACCGCTGATCAGTTGGATGGGGCCGCGCCCTTGCATGGTCATAAGAACAGCGATGATCGCCACCAGGGTCGCGCCCATGACCCCGCCCAGCACTTCCAGGCGCCAGGCGACCAGCAGCATCATCGGCGGAATCAGGAAAAGCAGCGGATAGCGGCTCTGCGAGAAGACCAGGGCCGTAACCAGCAACAACGCCCCCAGAGCCATAAGGCCGTAATCGGCGAAGCTGCGTTCGGCCAGATAGGTTCTCGCCTGAGTCAGCACCAGGACGCCCGGCGTCAACGTCAGAACGCCCAACATGTCGCCCAGAACCCAGACCAACATGTTCGCGCCGAGGTCTCCGCCCCGGGTTAGGGTGTGATAGGCGGACGCCGCCACACCTGTAACCAAGGGCGCGGCGAAGCCCGCCAAGGCGACGAATGCGATCATGTCGCGCGGCCGACCCAGATCAATCTCCCGCCCCAGCACCCTGCGTACGGACCAGGCGCACAGCCAGACCTGGAGGATATTGATGGGCGTCAGCACAAAATTGACCGGGATAGAATCGCCGGCATGCGCGCCGGCGAGCAGGCCGCCGATCAGCGAGGCGGCCAGGATCCAGGGCCAGCGCCGCGTATCGACGGCCAGCAGGCACGCCACGACAAAGCCATTCGAAAGCCAGATCGGCGTCACGAGGTGATAGGCGCGGGGAGCCTCGACACAGAGATAGGCCAGCAGCGCGAAGCCGAGACCCGCGAAGCAAGCGACGAGGGCTGTCTGGACAACGTCCTGATCAAGCCGATGCAAGGTGGGACTTTTCAACCGAGTTCCTGTGCGCCTTGGATAGTCCCGCCCGCCCTGGCCTATCGCATGAACCGGTTCACCGCATCACGGGCCAAATGACGCGGCCATCCCTCGCGGCTTCCATCGCGGCGCGAGGCAGGGCGCGAGGGAAGGCCGCCGACAGGGATCCGCGCTTACCCTATCAGCCGCATTTGACTTCCTTGACCACGCCGGTGTTGGCGTCGAACAGGATGTTGAGGCGGTCGGGTCGGAAGTCCATGGTCACCGGGCAGGTGGTGCAGGCCACGCGCCAGCGGGTCGGATCCACCGGGGCCGGGAGCTGCGTGCGGCTCTTGCCGACAAAGGACTGGGCGTCCTGCATGCCGCACTGATCGCGTGGCTGGGGCGGTGCGATGGCGACGGGCGGCGGCGCGACGGGCGTTTCGGGTGGCGGCAGCGGCGCGGGCGGCGGGGCGCTGGAGCAGGACGCGGCCAGGACGACCGCGGCGAGCGTCACGCCCGCCAACATCAAGCGCTTCATGCCTGTTTCTCCCAACCGCGTTCGGCGCCCTGGCGCCAGTAAGACACCGGATGTCCGGCCTTCTTGAATCCGGCCCAACGGCCACGCGCCTGGGTCAAGGCCGCGTCGTCGCGGCCGTCGAACAGCAGCACGCACCGCGCGAAATCGCCCAGTTCGCCCGGCTCGGCGCCGTCAATCAGGAACAACGCATCGCCGCCGTTGGGGTTGTCGAGTTTGTCGGTCAGCAGCACCGGCTGGCGTTCGGCCATCGGCTCGTCGGCCAGGCCGTGCGGCAGGAAGGCGTCGTCCCGCCAGGTCCACAGATGGGTGTCCAGCTGCTCCAGCCGCGCCCTGTCGACGCCCCGCACCAAAGCCGTCCACCCACGCCCCAGGGTCTTTTCCAGCAGCTCGGGCAGCACCTGTTCGGCGCGGCTTCGCTCCAGATGGTAGAACCAGACCTCGCAGGGCGTGTCGGACATCGGGCCGATCAGCCTTCGTAGGCGTCAGCGACCAGCCGGTTGAGCAACCGCACCCCGAAGCCCACCGCGCCCTCGGGCACCGTGGGATCGGTGGAGGGCTTGCGCCAGGCCACCGAAGCGATGTCGAGGTGGGCCCACGGCACGCCGTTGACGAACTTCTGCAGGAACAGACCCGCCGTGATCGACCCGGCGGGACGACCGCCGATGTTCTTCATGTCGGCGATCGGGCTCTCGATCTGCTTCTCGTAAGCGCTCGGCAAAGGCATGCGCCAGAGATTCTCGCGCTCGGCCTTGCCGGCAGCCAGAAGTTTCTCGGACAAGCCATCGTTATTGCTGAACAAACCGGCGTAGTCATGACCCAGGGAAATGATGATCGCCCCGGTCAGGGTGGCCAGGT
>JAHINZ010000016.1 GCA_018895795.1 Alphaproteobacteria bacterium | reverse complement strand
GATCTGCGAAATCATCCTGCCCCAAACCTCGATTGTCTCGCTCAGCATCGGGGCGTCGCAAAGGGTCGATCGCACCGCGGTCACGGCGATCTCCACCGTTCCGCCCCCTGAAAAGCTGAAGCTTCTGATCGTCGAGGATTCCTATCTCGTCATCCTGAACCTGGAAGCGATGTGCGAGGATCTGGATTGGACCATTGTGGGTCCGGCGACGCGGCTTGCCGAAGCGCTGTCGCTCGCTCGCACGGAGACGTTCGATGCCGCGCTGCTCGACGTCAACCTTGACGGCGAGATGTCCTGGGACGTCGCGACGATCCTCAAGGGACGAGGCATCCCTTTCGCCTTCAGCACCGGTTACGACGAAGCGAGCATCCTGCCCGACGAGCTTGCCGGGTCTCATATCTTCGCCAAGCCCTACCGGATCGCCGACGTTGAGCAACGGTTGCGCAGCATGGTCGCCGCGGCGACGTCTATGGCGCGGGTTTGATGGGCGACCTCGGTCGGGCGAGCGCGTCGGATCAGGTTTCGAGCATCGCGGCTCGCTGATGCGTTCCAAGGGTTGCAAGACCCCGGCCTCGCTCGATACGACGGCGCGGCTTTTCACCGATGGACGGATCGAAGACGGCAAGCCCAAGCGGGCCTCCGAACCGACCTATGCCGGGTTCAAGGCGCACCACCACCGTCTCTTTCAGGACCGGCATGCATGGGCGGCGCCGGCGCCCTCGGCGACATCGGCTCCCTGTTTCAACCGAAGGAAGGCTGGAACGTCTTCAGGGCCGTCGGATCGGCGTCGACCTGAAAGCGCGACGCTCTCGGTGCGGGCGCGCTGATTTTCTATCCGACGCCGGCTTCCCCCCCGGTCACAATAGGCTAAACCAGCCCCATGCATTTTTCAGCGCCGCGCGACGCGGCCGTGATCGATATCGGATCCAACTCGGTGCGCCTCGTGGTGTACCGGCTGGAAGGCCGCGCCATCTGGACGGTGTTCAACGAGAAGGTGCTGGCGGGCCTGGGCCGCGACCTGGGCGACAACGGCAAGCTGTCGCCCGACGGCGTGTTGCAGACCTTGTCGGCGCTGAAGCGCTTTCGCGCCGTGCTCGAGGCCGTGGCCCCGGCCGAGACCTTCGTGGTCGCCACCGCCGCCGCCCGCGACGCCTCTGACGGCCCGGCCTTCGTGGCCCGGGTCAAGGCCGAGACCGGCCTGACGGTCCGGGTGCTGTCGGGCGAGGAAGAGGCCCGCTACGCCGCCCTGGGCGTGCTGGCCGGCGCGCCCCAGGCCACCGGGGTGGTCGGCGACCTGGGCGGCGCCAGCCTGGAGCTGATCCGGCTAGAAAGCACCGGCCCCGGCCTGGGCGTCACCCTGCCGCTGGGCCCGTTCAGCCTGGGCCTGTCCGACGGCTTCGACGGCGACCGCGTTCGCCGCCTCTGCGCCCAGCGCCTGGGGCCGGTGACCAGCGCCTTCAAGGCCGACAGCTTCCATGCCGTGGGCGGCGCCTGGCGCAACCTGGCCCTGCTGCACATGCGGCTGTCCGGCTATCCGCTGCACGTCGTGCACCAGTACGAGATTTCGGCCGGCGAGGCCCTGGACGCCGCCCGGCTGGTCGCCCACCAGTCGAGGGCCTCGCTGGAACGCATCGAGGGCATGAGCAAGAAGCGCTCCGAAACCCTGCCCTACGCCGCCCTGGTGCTGGAATCCCTGATCGAGAGCCTGGACCTCAAGCGCATCGAGATCTCGGCCTTCGGCGTGCGTGAAGGGCTGCTGTTCGAAGCCATGGCGCCGCGCATTCGCGGCCAGGATCCGCTGATCGAAGGCTGCGCCTCGCTGGGCGCCCGCCAGGGCGTGACCGACGACCTCGGCCCCGCCCTGCAGGCCTGGATGGGTCCGGCCTTCGCCACCCTGCCGCCGCAGTTCGAGGGGCGAGATCCGGTGCTGCTGGCCGCCGCCTGCAGCCTGGCCGACCTTGGGGCCCGCCTGCACCCTGACCATCGCGCCGACCTGGTGTTCGAGCAGGTGTTGCGCGCCCCGATCGCCGGCCAGTCCCACGCCGAGCGCGCCTTCCTGGCCACCGCCATCTACGCCCGCCATTCCACGGCCTTCAACCCGCCCGAACTGGACGTCCTGGAGCGGTTGCTCAGCTCGGCCCGGCTCAAGCGCGCCCGGGCCCTGGGGGCGGCCATCCGGCTGGGCTGCGACCTGTCGGGCCGCAGCGCGCCGCTACTGGCCAAGTCGCGCCTGTCGTTGGACAAGACCCACCTGACGCTCAGCGCCGAGCCCGGCTATGCCGATCTTCTGCTGGGCGAACAGACCAGCAAACGCGCCGGCGTGGCGGCGCAGCTTCTGGGCCTGAAGTTCAAGATCGCGCCGATCTGAATACATCGATCGCCCCCTAGAAAACACGCTTAACGAAGTGTAAAATACAATAGACTGCGGGCTAATACCATTCTCGCCTGATCAAGCGCGCGCCTTGAGCATGATTTGTTAGACTCCTCGCCTTACAGTCCTTGAAACGACTGGGGAGATACGCCATGCCGAAGCGTAAGTTTCACTATCTCGACGCGATCGCGCCTGATCCGCGCCAGCGCCCGGCGCTTCGCCTCGCCGATGGCGACGATGCGCCGACCCGCAGCGCGGCCCGCATGCTGCAACAGGACATCGCGCGGGCGTTCGGCTTGAAATGGGCGAGCTTGGATCGACGTCCAAAGAATTGACGCCCCTCGGGCCCCTTCAGTCCTCGACAGACCCGAAACAGGCCGCATAGAGCTGAGCCGCGCCGACGGGCTTTTCCACCCAGCCGGTCATGCCGGCCTCGCGGCAGGCCGCGAGATCCGCGGGCGAAACGGCGCCCGTCACCGCGATCACCGGCGTCGTCCGGTTCAGGCCGGCGGCGCGCAGGCGACGCGTCGCCTCGACGCCGTCCATGCCCGGCATGCGCACATCCATCAAGATCGCGTCGAACACCTTGTGATTAGCGGCTTTCAGCGCCGCCTCGGCGTCCTCGGCGTCTTCGACCCGCGCGCCGAAGGCCTCCAGCATGCCGCGCAGCGTGCGGCGATTGATCTCATGGTCATCGACCACCAGGATCAACGGCGCGTCGGCCACGGCCTCCAGACCGGGCACGTTGGCCAGATCGATGGTTGGCGGCGGCGCGCCCTCGGGCGCCGGCAGGGTCAGGGTGAACCGCGCCCCACCGCCCACATCACTGGCGGCGACCAGGTTTCCCCCCATCAACCGGGCCAGATCATGACTGATCGCCAGGCCCAGACCCGTCCCGCCGAAGCTGCGCGCCGTGCCCACGCCAAGCTGGTCATAGGCGACGAACAAGCGGTCGATCTGGTCCTCGGTCAGGCCAGGACCGGTGTCGACGACGTCGATCACGACCTCGCCGCCGACCGGCCCGTCCCGCATCGCCACCGACAGGACGACCCCGCCCTCGGCGGTGAACTTGATGGCGTTCGACAGCAGGTTGTTGAGGATCTGCCGCAAACGCATGGGATCGCCCCGCACCCAGGACGGGAGCGTCTTGACGCCCTTCAGTTCCAGCTTGATGTCCTTCGACCGCGCCACGCCCCGCCACAGCAGCACGCTGTCGCGCAAAAGACGCGGCAGGTCATAGTCCACGACCTCGACGCCCATGCGGCCGGCTTCGATCTTTGAATAGTCGAGCAGGTCGTTGAGTAGGGTCTTCATCATCGCCCCCGCATCGGCGATCAGGGTCGCCGCCCCCCGATCGGCGCCCGCCTGACGCTCCAGCGTGCTGGCGCCGTTCAGCAAGGCGTTCATCGGCGTGCGCAATTCGTGGCTGATCATCGCGACAAAGGCCGACTTGGCCGCCGTCTGGGCCTCGGCGGTCAGGCGGGCGGACCGTTCCGCCAGCATCGCCCGTTTCGACCAGCTGAAGACCAGGGCCAGGACCAGGGCGAACAGGCCGGCGCCGATCAGGAAATAGGGCGTCACGGAATCGCCGATCGACCCGCCGACCAGCGGCAGGGCGAACAGATAGATCACATGCGGCGTCACGGCGGACAGGAAGGCGATGAAGCAGCCCTCGGCGCCCATCAACGCCGTCAGGATCGATCCCGAGATCAACAGCGTCGCCGAGGCCGCCGCCACGGGCGTCCCGAGGGTCCACAGCGGGATCGCCATCCACCCGAAGACGGTCGCCATCAGCAGATCGGTCACGAGGTTCAGACCGACGGTCGCCGCGGGGCGGGGATGGGCCAGGAAGCGCCTCAAGGCCAACATTTCGGCCACCTGGGCCAGCAGGTAGGCGACTGTCCAGCCCAACAGAAACCCGAAGCTCTGACGCCAGGCCATGGTCACGCACAGGACCAGGATCACGAAAAGCCGCAAAGGCACCTGACTGCGCCGGGACACCGCCGCGGGGCGATACGCAACGGCCAAGCTGTCCCAGAACTTGGTCAAATCCGTCCTCCGATAGCCGCGCCGCATGTCGTCCGAACCGATGGGACTGAACGAACCGCGCTCGTCAGCGCCGATATCCCGCGCGCCGAACCCCTTAGCAGAACGGCCGCACCTGCGTGCGACCGTCTGATGTCATTTGGACTGCACCATGGCCCGGACGGGCCTGGGGTCTGACCATCTGGCGTCCGCCGGCTAGGCGTCGGCCTTGGGCGCGCGGCGCACCTCGACGACCCGCACGCGGGATCCGTCGAGCACCAGGGCCAGTTCGCCGCGCTTGATCTTCAGCGCGTCGGCGCCGAAGGCGTCGCGGCGCCAGCCGGTCAGGGCGGACGTATTGGCGTTGTCGTCGGCGGCGATCTTTTCCAGGTCCGAAACCGTCGCGATCAGCTTGGAGGCCACGCCGGCCTCTTCGGCCCGCGCCTTGAGCAGCACCTTCAGCAGCTCGACCACGGCGCCGGCCGAAGCCGGCGGCGGCGGGCCGGGCTTTTCCAGCACCGGCGCAAAGGCCTCGGGATCGGCCAAGGCGGCCTTGATGGCCGCCAGCAGGTCAGGACCAAACTTGCTGCCGCCAAAGCCCTTGGGCACGCCGCGCAGGGTGTTGAGACCGTCCAGCGTGGTCGGGGCCTGGGTGGCCAGCTCGTCGATGGCCTCATCCTTCAGGATCCGGCCGCGCGGCTGGTCGCGGGACTGGGCGGTGCGCTCGCGCCAGGCCGCGACGGCCTGGAACACGGCGAGGTATTTCTGGGCGGTCTTGCGGGGACGCAAGCGACGCCAGGCCTTTTCCGGATCGACGTCGTAGAACGCCGGATCGCACAGCGCCTGCATCTCTTCCTCGACCCAAGGCAGCCGGCCGGCGTCCTCCAGCCGCTGGCGCAGCATTGGGAACAGCGAGGCCAGGTGGGTGACATCGGCCAGGGCGTAGGTCAGCTGGGCTTCAGACAGCGGACGACGGGCCCAGTCGGTGAACCGGCTGGACTTGTCGAGCTCGATCTTGAGCATCTGCCGGACCAGGGCGTCATAGGCGATCTGTTCGCCAAAGCCCGCGGCCATGCCGGCGACCTGGGTGTCGAACAACGGCCGGGGCATGGCGCCCAGATTGTTGAAGATCTCGACGTCCTGCCGGGCGGCGTGGAACACCTTGAGCACGCGCTCGTCGCGCATCAGATCCAGCAGCGGCGTCATGTCCAGGCCGTCGGCCAGCGGATCGATCACCGCCTCGATATTGGGCGCGCCGACCTGGATCAAGCAGAGCTTGGGCCAGTACGTCGTCTCGCGCATGAACTCAGTGTCCACGGCGACAAAGGGCTGGCCCTGCAACGCGTTACAAAACGCCGTCAGTTCGGCGGTAGTGGTTATCGGCTTCATCGGCTGCTAATAGCCTCGCGCACCCCCGAGTCTGCAAGCGTCAAGCGGAGTCCGGGCGAAAATTTCCGCGAGTTGAGGGCGCGATTGCGTCTTCAAATAGACCAGAGCGAGCGAATGAGCGATCTGCCCAACGGCCTGACCTATGCGCAATCGGGCGTGGATATCGATGCGGGCGCCGCCCTGGTCGAGGCGATCAAGCCCCTGGCCAAGGCTACCCGACGTCCCGGCGCCGATGGCAGCCTGGGCGGTTTCGGGGCCCTGTTCGACCTGAAGGCGGCCGGCTATGACGACCCGCTGCTGGTCTCGACCACCGACGGCGTCGGCACCAAGCTGCGCATCGCCATCGACGCCAAGATGCACGCCACGGTCGGGATCGACCTGGTGGCCATGTGCGTCAACGACCTGCTGGCCCAGGGCGCCGAGCCGCTGCTGTTCCTCGACTATTTCGCCACAGGCAAGCTGGACCTCGAGGTCGCCAAGAGCGTCGTCGCCGGCATCGCCGAAGGCTGCAAGATGGCCGGCGCGGCCCTGGTGGGCGGCGAGACCGCCGAAATGCCGGGCATGTACGGCGACGGCGAATATGATCTGGCCGGTTTCTCGGTCGGCGCGGTCGAGCGCGACGGCGTGCTGCCCAAGCTGGACAAGCAACGGGCCGGCGATCTGATCATCGGCGTCGGCTCCTCGGGGCCGCACTCCAACGGCTACAGCTTGGTGCGCCGTGTCGTTGAACGCTCGGGTCTGGCCTGGGACGCTCCCGCGCCGTTCGCTGAGGGCAAGACCCTGGCCGAGGCTCTGATGGCCCCGACCCGCATCTATGTGAAGTCGATCCTGCCGCTGCTGCAGTCGGGCCGGATCAAGGGCGGCGCCCATATCACCGGCGGCGGCCTGATCGAGAACCCGCCGCGCTGCATCGCCAAGGGCCTGGTTCCAGAGTTCGACTGGAACGCCTGGCCCCTGCCCCCGGTCTTCGCCTGGCTGCAGGACGTGGGCGGCATTTCCGACCACGAACTGCGCCGCACGTTCAACTGCGGCGTCGGCTTCATCCTGGTGGTCGCCGCCTCGGACGCCGAGCCGGTGCTGGCCGCCCTGCTCAACGCCGACGAGGACGCCTTCATCTGTGGCCAGTTGGTCGCGGGTTAGGCATTTTCCCTTCTCCCCCTGCGGGAGAAGGTGGCCCGCGCAGCGGGTCGGATGAGGGGTTACGCGGACGCAACGGTTCGCGGCTGACCTCGCCTTCGACCCCTCATCCGTCGCCCGCGGCGACACCTTCTCCCGCAAGGGGAGAAGGATTGGGAGCACCGATGACCCAACGCACCAAGGTCGCCGTCTTCATCTCCGGCCGGGGCTCCAACATGGAGGCCCTGGTCCGCGCCGCCCGGGCGGCCGACTGCCCGTTCGAGATCGCCCTGGTCCTGGCCAACAAGCCGGGCGCCGGCGGTCTGGCCACGGCGGCGGCGGCCGGGATCGAGCCGCTGTGCGTCGACCAGCGCGACTTCGGCAAGGATCGCCAGGCCCATGAACGGGCCATCGACGCCGCCCTGCGCGCGCGCGGGATCCAGGTCATCGCCCTGGCCGGCTATATGCGGATCCTGACCCCGTTCCTGGTCGACGCCTGGGCGGGCCGGATGCTGAACATCCACCCGTCCCTGCTGCCCCACTATCCGGGTCTCGACACCCATGCCCGCGCCCTGGCGGCCGGCGACCAGGAGGCGGGCTGCACGGTGCATCTGGTCACGGCCGGGGTCGACGAGGGTCCGATCCTGGGCCAGGCCCGTGTTCCGATCCTTCCGGGCGACGACGAGCCTGCCGTGGCGCTGCGGGTGCTGGCCCAAGAGCACCGGCTGTATCCGGAAACCCTGGCGACCTTCTGCCGAGGCCTAGAGCAAGGCGCGTGAAATCGGACGCCCGCGCCTAGCCCTCGTTGGTTGTTGTCGCATCGTTTTGGCGGAAAACCGGCGTCCACTTTTCCGTACGATGCTTAGCCGAGTAAACGCTCTTCCAAATACCGCGCCAGGGCCAGGGTCGCGACGATCGCCGCCGCGCCCCACAAGGCCAGAATGCCGAATTTCAGATAGGCCGCCGCCCCCAGCGCGCCGCCCACGGTCAGGCCCGCCCACAGCAGGGCATAGGGGCCCCAGGCCCAGCGATCGCCGCCGGTCAAGGCCGCCGCGATGCGCTGCCCCGCCTTGACCAGGGCGCCGGTCATATAGGTCAGGCCGACCCCGACATCGCCATTGCGCTGGAACACCGCGTTCTCGGCGCCCATGGCCAGAACCATGGCGGCGACGCCCGCGCTATCGAACCCGGCCATGATCAGGGCCGCCGCGCCGGCCAGCAGCAAAGCCTCGAAGGCCATGACGACGGCCCGGCGCTCCTCGCCCGCCAAGCGCGCCGCCAGCGCGCCCAGCACCACACCGCCCACGAACAGCGCGATCAGCGACAGGGCGGTGACGGCGGCGCTCAGGTGGCCGGTGGCGATCCCGACGCCCAGCCGGGTGGAATTGCCGCTCATGAACGAGACGAAGAAGCCGCCCAGCTTCAGGAAGCCGATCGCGTCGACATAGCCGGCCACGCCCGAAAGGGCGGCGGCCAGGGCGACGTCACGATGGCGATAGTCCTTCACGCGCGTTCTCCGAAAAGGACGACGGTCGGATCGTCACCGATCCGGCCGCGCCGTGTCATGAAAAATCGACCTAGGCCTCGGGCAGGGCGTTGGCGCGCGTGAACACGATGGTCACGCGCATGCCGCCGCCCGGCTCCGCGCCGACCTCGACCTTGGCGTTGGCGTTCTGGCGAAGGGACTGAACGATCATGTGGCTCAGCTTTCCTGGCCGGGGCCAGACATGCCCCGGCTCGAGACCGACGCCGTCGTCGGAGATCACCACCCGGCAGCCCTCGTCGTCCACCAGGCTGTGAAGGGTGATCGTGCCACCCTCGCGCCCCTTGAAGGCGTGCTTGAGGGCGTTGGTCAGCAGTTCATTGACCACCAGCCCCGTGGGCATCGCCACGTTGATCGAAACGGGCCAGGTATCAACCTGGAGATTGAGGTGGATGCCCTCCACCGCGTGGGCGCGCATCACGGCTGACGCGATCTCGCTGAGATAGACGCCCAGATCGACGGTTTCGGCCTGCCCCTCTTCGGACAACGCACGATAGAGCAGACCCAGGGCCTCGACCCGGCCGGCCAACCGACTGAACCGCTCATCCTTGACCTCTTCGGGCACATTGCGGGCCTCGATACGGATCAGGGCGGTGATCATCTGCAGATTGTTGGCCACGCGGTGCTGCAGTTCGCGCAGCGACACGTCCTTGTCGAGGATGCGCTGTTCGAACTCGCTGCGGTCAGGGTCGCGGCTGGTGGCCCCCACCAGGGCCAGCATCCGGAAGACCGCGACGCCGGCGTTGTCCTGAATGAGGTTGGACCAGGCGTCGACCGTCTCCCCGTCGGGGGTCCGGGCGAAGGAAAAGACGCCGATATAGTCCTGATCATCGACGATCGCGTCGCCCAATATCCCATCGCCTTCCGCGTCCGCGGAACGTCCCAGCAGGGCCTGCCAGGACTTGCCCTCGAGGTCGGCGCCCGTCTGGCCGCTCAGTCTTTCAAACTCGATATTGGCGTAGACGATGCGTTCGGCCGGATGCAGCTCCGAAACGGCGATGGCGATCGGCACCTGATCGAGAAATTGGCGAAAGCCGTCACTTTCCAGCACACCGGCCAGATCAGGGGTGTTGAGCAGATGATCGATCTGCGGGTCGCTTTCCGTCACGCGTACAGTCTCCGACCTCACGATCGTCTGGCGCGGCCAGGCAAGCGGAAGAGGGTCTGTATACGCCGGCGCCGACGTCCGGACACAAAAAAGCGACGCGACCAAGGGCCGCGCCGCTTTCCGAGATCTGATCGACGGGGGCGTCGCCGCCCCGCGACAGGTCGTTAGCCGACGATGTCTTCGGCCTTGAAGAACTGGGCGATCTCGATCGCGGCGTTCTCCAGGCTGTCCGAACCGTGGACCGAGTTTTCGCCGATCGATAGGGCGAACAGCTTGCGGATGGTGCCTTCGGCGGCGTCCTTGGGGTTGGTGGCGCCCATGACTTCGCGATACTTGGCCATGGCGTTGTCGCCTTCCAGGACCTGGACCACGACCGGCTCGGCGGTCATCTGGCCGACGAGTTCGCCGTAGAACGGGCGCTCGGCGTGCACTTCATAGAATGTCTTGGCTTGGGCGTCGGTCAGCTTGACGCGGCGCTGAGCGACGATCCGCAGGCCGGCGGCCTCGATCACCGCATTGATGGCGCCGGTCAGGTTGCGACGCGTCGCGTCCGGCTTGATGATCGAGAAGGTGCGTTCAGTCACGAAGATATCTCACACATAAAGTTGTGAATTGGGGAGCTGCGGGCTTATAGCCGGGCGCTTCCTCCCCGCCAAGCGCTGCGTATCGTTGAAATCAAATGCTTCAGATCAAAGACCTGACCTTTAACGCCTGGGGTCGCAAATTCTTCGACCGCGCCAGCGTCAGCCTGCCGCCCGGCGCCAAGGTCGGCCTGATCGGTCGCAATGGCGTGGGCAAGTCCACCCTGTTCAAATTGATCCTGGGCCAACTTCACGCCAGCGACGACGAGATCAGCCTGCCCAAGTCGGCGCGCATCGGTTCGGTGGACCAGGAGCACCCCGCCACGCCGTTCAGCCTGCTCGACACCGTGCTGGAAGCCGACGAGGAGCGTCATGGCCTGCTGACCCGTCTGGAGACGGCCGATCCCGAGGACATGGGCGAGATCTGGGCGCGGCTGATCGAGATCGATTCCGACGCCGCCCCGGCCAAGGCCTCGGAAATCCTGTCCGGCCTGGGCTTTTCGCAGGAAGACCTGCAGCGGCCGATGGCCGAGTTCTCCGGCGGCTGGCGCATGCGCGTGGCCTTGGCGGCGGCGCTGTTCTCCGAACCCGACATGCTGCTGCTGGACGAACCGACCAACTATCTCGACCTGGAAGGCGCCCTGTGGCTGGAATCCCGGCTGCAAAAGTACCCGCACACCGCCCTGATCGTCAGCCACGACCGCGAACTGCTCAACAACAGCTGTACGCACATGCTGCACCTGGCCGGCGGCAAGCTGGAGCTCTACACCGGCGGCTACGACGATTTCGAAAAGCGCCGCGCCGAGAAGGCCCGCCTGCAACTCTCGGCCAAGGCCAAGCAGGACGCCGAGCGCGCCCACCTGCAGTCCTTCGTCGACCGCTTCAAGGCCAAGGCCTCCAAGGCCGCCCAGGCTCAGTCGCGCATGAAGCGTCTGGCCAAGATGCAGCCCATGGCCACGACCATCGAGGAGCGGGTCGCGCCCTTCATCCTGCCGTCGCCGCCGCGTCCGCTGGCCCCGCCGCTGATCCGGCTGGAGCG
>JAHINZ010000236.1 GCA_018895795.1 Alphaproteobacteria bacterium | reverse complement strand
TGCTGGGCGCGGTTGAAGCGGTGGATCTCGTCGACGAACAGCAGGGTGCTCTGACCGGCCATGCGGCGGCCGCGCGCCTGTTCGAAGGCCTTCTTCAGGTCGGCGACGCCCGAGAACACCGCCGAGATCTGCTGGAACTCGTAGCCGCCGGCCTTGGCCAGCAGGCGGGCGATGGTGGTCTTGCCGGTGCCCGGCGGGCCCCACAGGATCATCGACGACAGGCGCTTGGCCGCCGCCATCCGGCCGATCGGCCCCTCGGGGCCCAGCAGGTGCTCTTGGCCCACCACCTCACCCAGGGTCTGGGGTCGCAGGCGCTCGGCGAGCGGCGTCGGCGCATGGGGCGTAAGACCGGCGGCTTGGAAAAGATCGGACATGGGAAGGGTTTACGAAATCCCGGGAGGGACCGCCATGACCAAGGCGGCCCCCCCCCCCGTTGATCGTCAGGTGTTGAACCGCGCCGTGATCCGCTGACCGCCGCGTTCAATGGTGACGGCCCAGGCGCGTCCCGAGGCCGAGGCGGCCGAGGCCAGGTCGGCCACGCTGTTGATCGGCCGGCCGTTGACCTCGCGGATGAAGTCGCCCGGGCGCAGGCCGGCGTTCAGCGCGAAGCCCTGGCCGATCTTGGTGACCAGCACGCCCTTGCCGGCGAACGGGTCGGCGCCCAGGTCCTGGGCCACGGCGGGCGACAGGTTGACCACCGTCGCGCCGTCGAAGGGGTTCTGGCCGGTCAGGGTGCGCTCGTCGCGGGCCGGGCTTTCCGGCGCGGCCTCGGCGCGGACCGTCAGGGTCTGCTCGCGATCGCCGCGACGGATCTGCATCGGCACGCGGTCGCCGACCTTATGGGTGCCGATCGCGAAGGCGCCGCCGCCCTCGTCGTTCACGGCCTGGCCATCGATGGTCAGGATGATGTCGCTGTCCTTCAGCCCCGCCTTGTCGGCCGAGGAGCCCGGATAGACCTGGGCCACCAGCACGCCGCGCGGCGTGGCCAGGCCCAGGCTGCGGGCGATCTCGGCGGTGACGGGCTGCCCCTTCACCCCCAACCACGGCCGCACGACGCTGTGTCCGCCGCCCAGGGCCGCCGACACCACCTGGCGCACCACGGCGGCCGGAATGGCGAAGCCGACGCCGCTGGACGAGCCCGAGCGCGAGATGATGAAGGTGTTGATGCCGATCAGGTCGCCGTCCATGTCGACCAGCGGGCCGCCGGAATTGCCGGGATTGATCGAGGCGTCGGTCTGGATGTAGCTGCCGAAGTCCGCCGCCCCGACATCGGTGCGGGCCATGGCCGAGACGATGCCGTTGGTGACGGTCTGGCCGACGCCGAACGGGTTGCCCAGGGCCAGGACCAGGTCGCCGACCTCGAGCTGTTCCTGATCGTCGATGGCCATCACCGGCAGCCGCTCGCCCTTCACGTCGATCTTCAGCACGGCCAGATCGGCGCGGGGATCGTCCAGCAGGATGGTGGCGGGGAACTCGCGGCGGTCGGACAGCTGGACCGTGACGTCGCTCATGCCCTCGATATTGTGGTGGTTGGTAATGATCACCCCGTCGGCGCGGACGATGGCGCCCGAGCCCAGCGAACCCTGCACCTGATCGCGCGGCGCGCCGCCGCCGCCCATGAAGAAGTCCCAGAACGGGTCGACGCGCTGACGCACCACGCGGCGGCTGGCGACATTGACCACGGCCGGCGCGGCCTTCCTGACCACCGGCGCGAACGAGGCCTTCATCGAGGCGGGATCGCTGGGCGCGCGGCGCGTGGGCTGGGCCAGGTCCGGGATCGACTGGGCTTGGGACGGGCCTTGCGGCGAACAGGCCGCAAGCAGCACCAGGACGGGAAGCAGAACGCTAGGGGCTCGCATGGGTATGGGGGGTCTCCAGTGAAACGCCCCGGACATCAGCCCAGCTTTCGGGCGCATTGATGGCGGGGCGATGCTGAAACCGGTCAGGCGGCCTGGGGTTCCGCCGTGACCGGGTTCGCCACCCGGAAAGCCAGGGCGGTGGCGCCCAGCATCAGGGCGGCGGCGATCAACACCGGCAGGCCGGGCATGTGCAGGGTCGCGTCATGCCGCACGGCCCAGGCGAACGGCGCCAGATACAGGGTCGGGCCGATGATCGAGGCGATGCCCATCATCGCCGAATTGGCTCCCTGAAGCTGTCCCTGTTCCTGGGGCGACACGCGGCGGGTCATCAGGCCTTGCAGGCCCGGCTGGATCAGACCTGAAAAGGCGAAGATCGGCAGGCCGCACAGATAGAGCCAGCCGGTCGGGGCCAGGGCGTAGATCAGGAAGCCGGCGAAGCCCGAGAACAGGCCGATCAGCAGCGCCCCGCGCTCGCCGACCTTGCGGACCAAGGGCCCCACGACCACGGCCTGCATGAAGATGCCGGCCAGGCCGCTGCCCATCAGGGTCAGGCCCACCAGTTGCGGCGACCAGTGATAGCGATAGCCCATATAGAGCACGAACACCGACGGCAGGACGTTGTGGGCCAGCTGGAACAGGAACCCCACCCCGGCCAGGCCCAGCAGGTTGGGCTTGCTGGACAGCAGTTTCAGCGAGCCGACGGGATTGGCCTTCTTCCAGTCGAAGCGCTTGACCCGGCGCTCGGGCGGCAGGGATTCAGGCAGCACGAAGAAGCCGTACAACCAGTTGCACAGGGCCAGGCCCGCGCAGACCAGGAACGGCAGTCGATGGTCGAACTGCCACAGGAAGCCGCCCAGGGCCGGGCCGAACGTGAAACCGACGCCAAAGGCCGCGCCCATCAGGCCAAAGCCCTTGGCGCGGTTCTCCGGCGTGGTGACGTCGGCGACATAGGCGCCGGCGGTCGAGAAACTGGCGGCGGTCATGCCGTTGAACACCCGGCCGATGAACAGCCACCACAGGTTCGGCGCGAAGGCCATGAACAGGAAGTCGACGCCCAGACCGAAGATCGAGGTCAGGATCACCGGGCGACGGCCGAAACGGTCGGACATCAGGCCCAGGATCGGCGCGCAGAAGAACTGCATGACGCCCCAGGTGGTGGCGAACAGCACCACCCAGTCGGCGGCCACGGCGGTGTCGCCGCCATTGAAGCGCTTCACCAGCTCGGGCAACACCGGGATCATCACGCCCAGCGACAGCACGTCCATCACGGCCGTGACGAAGATGAAGCCCAGCGCCGCCTGGCGTCGTGATCCTGTGATGGTCTGAGTCATGCGTCGCCCTCCCCGGCGGTCCCTAGTTGACGATGCTTCGCCGTGACCGACAGGGCGTCCAGCAGATTTCGCTACCATTCGCCGTGTCGGCGCAGAAACAGGCCGTCGGGGAAGGTGTGGCGCGCGACATGGGCCTGGGGAACGCTGTCCCAGCCGCGATGCTCGACGGTCACCCGAGTTCCGTCCTCGACCGCCTCGAAGCGCACCTCGACCTCGGTGTCCATCTCCGGCGTGAAGGTCGCCTGCCGCCAGCCGACCACCAGTTTCTCGCCCGGCAGCCAGACCCGCACACGGCCAACCTCGAACACCTTGCCCGAGGCCAGACGCTCGACCAGGCGACGACCGTCCGCGTCCTCTTCAAAGGCCAGGGTTCCGGGCGAGCGAGGCGTGAAGGCGAACAGCCCATTGGGC
>JAHINZ010000235.1 GCA_018895795.1 Alphaproteobacteria bacterium | reverse complement strand
GATCCAGCCTCTGCTCGAACGTCGGGGCCTTGCGAGTTAGCGCGGTCAGGCGCTCTTGCGGGCCCGACGCTTGATGAAGGTCGGCGCAGCGCCGGTCTGAACGGCATCGCGGGTCACGATGACCTTCTCGACATCGTCGTTCGACGGGATGTCGAACATGATCGGTCCGAGGACGTCTTCGAGGATCGCGCGCAGTCCGCGGGCGCCCGTCTTGCGTTCGACCGCGAGGTCGGCGATCGCCTCGAGCGCTTCGGCATCGAACTCGAGTCCGACGCCGTCGAGCTCGAACATGCGCTGGTACTGCTTCACGAGCGCATTCTTCGGTTCGGTGAGGATCTTCACCAGGGCCGCCTCGTCGAGGTCTTCCAGGGTCGCGATCACCGGCAAGCGGCCGATGAACTCGGGAATGAGGCCGAAACGTTGCAGATCGTCGGGCTCGACGTTGCGCAGGATTTCGCCCGTGCGACGCTCTTCGGGATCCGCGACCTTGGCGCCGAAGCCGATCGACTTGCCCTGGCCGCGCGCCGAAATGATGCGCTCCAGCCCCGCGAACGCCCCGCCACAGATGAACAGGATGTTGGTGGTGTCGACCTGCAGGAATTCCTGCTGCGGATGCTTGCGCCCGCCTTGCGGCGGCACGGAGGCGACGGTGCCTTCCATGATCTTCAGCAGGGCCTGCTGCACGCCTTCGCCCGAGACGTCCCGCGTGATCGACGGATTGTCGGACTTGCGGCTGATCTTGTCGATTTCGTCGATATAGACGATGCCGCGTTGGGCGCGCTCGACATTGTAGTCGGCGGCCTGCAGCAGCTTCAGGACGATATTTTCGACGTCTTCACCGACATAGCCAGCTTCGGTCAGGGTCGTGGCGTCCGCCATCGTGAACGGCACGTCGATGATTCGGGCCAGGGTCTGGGCCAGAAGCGTCTTGCCGGTGCCGGTGGGACCGACCAGCAGGATGTTGGATTTGGCCAGTTCGACGTCGTTGTTCTTCGACGCGTGGTTCAGGCGCTTGTAGTGATTGTGCACCGCTACAGCGAGCACCTTCTTGGCGTGCCCCTGGCCGATCACGTAATCGTCCAGAACCTCGCAGATCTCACGCGGCGTCGGAACGCCGTCCTTGGACTTCACGAAGGCGATCTTGTGCTCTTCGCGGATGATATCCATGCAGAGCTCGACGCATTCATCGCAGATGAACACCGTCGGTCCCGCGATGAGCTTACGCACCTCATGCTGACTCTTTCCGCAGAAAGAACAATACAGAGTGCTCTTGGTATCGCCGCTCGCGGCTTTCGTCATGGTCGCTTCTCACGCTATGGCGGCGACGGCTACTGCCGTGAACGCCTGCTCCTGGCTTACACGCCGCCGCCGAAAGGACAGCTTACATGCCGGGAGTTGTCTAATCCTTGACATTCCCCGATCCGGGCGAGGTTCACAAGCCTTGCCGCCCTTTTCGAGCGTCTGGCGAGCAAATACGTCGTTCGGGGTCATGGTCGTCCTTCCTAAAGTGGGCGTTCGGACCCGTCACGCAACCGGTCAGGCTGTTTGAGCTTTTCGGGCGCGCGGAAGGCTTTAGAAGCGGAATGGGAATCGTGATCGAACACGCGCTCACGTAGCAGGGCGCGCCAAGGGCGCGCGGGGACACATGGCGAAGCGTTCACTGATGGCCAAGGGCCTAACGGCCTCGACGCCGATGACCGGCGACATGTCGGACGCGCCAGCCCTGGTGGCCTTTGATTTCGATGGCACCCTGACCGTGCGCGACAGCTTCAACGCCTTTCTGAAGTGGCGCGCCGGGCCGCGCCGCTGGACGACGGGTGTTATCCGTCTCTCGCCGGCGCTGATCGCTTACGGCTTCAATCGCAACCGCGGAAAACTCAAGGCCGCGGCGGTCCGTGAATTCCTGAAGGGCGCCAGCCAGGCCCAAATCGAGGCCGACGCCCGCACCTTCGCTGAATTGCACGCCCCTTCCCTGTTTCGCCCGGACGCCTTGGCGGTCTGGCGGCGCTGGCGCGCCAAGGGCGCGAAGATGGTCATCGTCACGGCGTCGCCGGACATAACGGTCGCGCCGTTCGCGCGCGGCCTGGGCGCGGATCTGTTGATCGGCACTCGGCTGGCCTTCGACCAGCAGGACCGGGCCCTGGGCGTGCTGGCCGGCCCCAATTGCCGGGCCAAGGAAAAGGTCGTGCGCCTGAAGGAGGCCTTCGGCGACGACGTCCGCCTGACAGCCGCCTATGGCGACACCTCAGGCGACATCGAGATGCTCTCGATCGCCGACGAGCGCGGCTATCGCGTGTTTCGCGGCAAGCCGGCCTGACCTCGCCGGCGCGAAAAAGCCGCCGACCTGTTGGCCGGCGGCTGATGTCGTCTCCGCTGGAGGCTGAGGCTTAAGCCTTGGCGTCCGCCTCGTCGCGGGTTTCGTTGATGTGGTCGATCAGGCCCCACGCCTTGGATTCTTCGGCGCTCATAAAGTGGTCGCGATCGAGGGTGCGTTCGACTTCCTCATAGGTGCGGCCGCAATGCTTGACGTAGATTTCGTTCAGGCGGCGCTTGGTCTTGATGATGTCCTCGGCGTGGCGCTCGATGTCCGAGGCCTGACCGCGGAAGCCGCCCGACGGCTGGTGCACCATGATCCGCGAGTTCGGCAGCGAGATGCGCTGGCCGGCGGCGCCGGCGGCGAGCAGCAGGCTGCCCATCGAAGCCGCCATCCCCATGCACACGGTCGAGACCGGGCACTTGATGTATTGCATGGTGTCATAGATCGCGAGGCCCGCCGTCACCACGCCGCCCGGCGAGTTGATGTACATGGCGATTTCCTTCTTGGGGTTCTCGGACTCCAGGAAGAGCAGTTGCGCGCAGATCAGGCTGGCCATGCCGTCTTCGACGGGACCGGTCAGGAAGATGATCCGCTCTTTGAGCAGGCGAGAGAAAATGTCGAACGCGCGCTCGCCGCGGCTGGTCTGTTCGACCACCATCGGCACGAGGTTCATCGCCGTTGAGACCGGATCGTACATAGGGTTCGCCCTTTTTCGCGTTTTGGGGCCACGCGAATCAGACCTCGCGCGGCGTCGCCAACGCATATCGCGTGGCGATTAACAGGTTGCAAGGAGGCGGAGCGATGCTTCGCCCAAAGAAAAAGGCGCGACCCTCGCGAGTCGCGCCCTATCTCGTCTCGTGACGCCGGCCTTAGCCGCCGTAGCCTTCCGGCAGATCGTCTTCTTCCAGGAGCTCGTCCTTGGAGACTTCCTTTTCCTCGATCTTGGCCTTGCCGAAGATCAGGTCGACGACCTTGTCCTCGTAGATCGGGGCGCGCAGCGAAGCCTGCAGGTCGGCGCGCTGGCGGTACATGTCGAACACCTGCTGAGCTTGCGCGCCGTACTGGCGGGCTTCGCGCATGATGGCGTCGGTCAGTTCCTGGTCGGTGACCACGACGTCGTTCTTGCGACCGATCTCGGCGAGCACCAGACCCAGGCGCACGCGACGCTCGGCGATCTTGCGGTACTCATCCTTCAACTGGTCTTCGGTCTTGTCGGCGTCTTCCGGCGGCAGGCCGCCTTGAGTCTTGTCGGCCTGGACCTGTTGCCAGATACCGGCGAATTCGGCCTCGACCATGCGCGGCGGCAGGGCGAAGTCATGCTGGGTGTCCAGGACGTCCAGCAGGGCGCGCTTCAGCTTGAAGCGCGAGGAATTGTCGTAACGACCCGAAAGGTTCGACTTCAGAAGCTCCTTCAAGGCGGCGAGATCCGACAGACCCAGGCGCTTGGCCAGTTCGTCATCGGCTTCAGCGTCGACCGGCGCGCGCACTTCCTTGACGGTGGTGGCGAATTCGGCGGCCTTACCGGCCAGGTCCTTGGCCTGATAGTCTTCCGGGAAGGTGACTTTCACGGTCAGCACATCGTCCGGCCTGGCGCCGACCAGTTGCTCTTCGAAGCCCGGGATGAACTGCCCCGACCCCAGGACCAACTCGGCGTCCTCGGCCTTGCCGCCGGCGAATTCGACGCCGTCGACGGTGCCGACGAAGTCGATCAGCAGTTGATCGCCGTCCTTGGCCTTCAGGCTTTTGCCCTTGCGGGGTTCGTAGGTGCGGGCCTGCTTGGCCAGCTCGGCCAGGGCCTCGTCGACCTCGGCGTCGGCGACCTTGTAGACCGGCTTGGTCAGGGCGATGCTGGCCGGATCGATCGGCTCGAAGTCGGGCATCACTTCGATCGACAGGTCAAAGGCGAGGTCTTCGCCACCGGCAATCACCTTGTCCATATCCGAAGACGGCTTCAGATCGGGCTGGCCCGCGGGGCGCAGCTTGTTGTCGTCCAGAACCTTCTGGGTGGTCTCGCTGAGCGCCTGCTCGACGACTTCCCCCATCAGCGCCTTGCCGTACAAGCGACGCACGTGGGCGGCGGGAACCTTGCCAGGGCGGAAGCCCTTGACGTTCATCTGCGGCGCGACTTCCGCGATCCGAGCTTCGAGGCGCGTGGCCAACTCGGCCGCCGGCACGGTCACTCCGTAAACGCGGCTGAGGCCTTCGCCCGACTTTTCAACGATTTGCATCGACATTGTCATATTCTCGGATCTGCAACGCGCGCGTCGGGGATCCGCCCTAGGGTCAAAACATCGACGCCGCCCGCGAGGCCGGGGCGGCGAAAGAGCGCCCTTATGTCACGACGTGCGTGACCATCCAAGAGCGCCGGCGGCAAAAGTCGTTCTCGCCGTCAAAGCGTCGAGAACGTTAAAAGAATTTGGTGCGGATGAGAGGACTCGAACCTCCACGCCTCTCGGCGCCAGAACCTAAATCTGGTGCGTCTACCAGTTTCGCCACATCCGCGTATCGGCAGCCCTTACGGATTTCACGGAGTGGGCGCAAGCCCATCGCGCGCCTGACCCTGACGCCGCGCGAACAGCCCTGCGAGCACCCCTGAGGCCAGGCCTGGAAGATCTTCCGCGATAAGCCCGGGCCCATGGGCGGCGGCGCACTCGGCGTGGATCCAGGCGCCGGCGCAGGCGGCGTCAAAGCTCTCCATGCCCTGGGCGATCAGACCACCGATGAAGCCGGCCAGGACATCGCCTGATCCAGCCGTCGCCAGCCAGGGCGATCCATTGAGCGAAACCGCCGCCCGTCCGTCCGGCGCCGCCACCACCGTGTCCGGCCCCTTGAGCAGCACTACGACCCCCGCCTGCCGCGCGGCCTCCCGGGCCGCCGTGATTCGCTCGGGCGAGCGCGCGAGAAGACCGGGAAATATCCGGTCGAACTCGCCGGGATGGGGCGTAAGGACGTCATCGCGATCCAGCGCTGAGAACAACGCCTCGGGGTCATGGCGGAAACTCGTCAGGGCGTCGGCGTCCACGACCAGGGCCGCGCCGGTGCGGGCCAAGGCGAACAGATTGCGTATTGTCGTTTCACCGACGCCGGCGGCGGGGCCGATCACCACGGCGTCCGCCGCCTCGCCGGCCGTTTCGAGGTCCGCCTCTCCCTCGAACGGCGAGAGCATCACCGCCTCCAGCTGAGCGGCGTTGACCGCCAGGGCGCCGGGCGGGGACAATACGCTGACCACCCCAGCTCCGATACGCAGCCCTCCCCGCGCCGCCAGCCGCGCCGCGCCGGTGTTCCACGCGCCACCACTGACCACCTTCAGGCGTCCGCGTCGGTGCTTGTGCGCATCCATGGCCGGCCAGGGAAATGCCGCTTCCCAGAGTTCCGGCATATTTTCATGCAGGTTGGTCAGCGTGCTCTGCGGTGAACCCAGCCCGATATCGCTGACCACCACCTGGCCACACGCCTTTCGTCCGTCCATCAGGACATGAGCGGGTTTGCGGCGATGGAATGTCACGGTCAGATCGGCGCGGAAGGCGACGCCTCCCAGAGCCTCGCCCGTATCGCCCGACAGACCACTGGGGACGTCGATCGCGACGATGGGCTTAGTCAGAGTCTCGCAGGCGCGAGCCAGTTTCGCGACGTCGCCCTCCAGGGGACGGGACAATCCCGCGCCAAACAGGGCGTCTATGTAGAGCTCCGCCGGGGTCGGGTCGGGCGAGAGGTCGGCCGTCTCGCCTTTCCACCGCGCGGCGGCGTGGCGCGCCGCCTCCGTCGAGGGCGGGGCCGAGGCTTCGACCCGGACGGGCCAGCCCTTGCGACGAAGGTGTCTGGCGGCGACATAGCCGTCGCCGCCGTTGTCGCCGGGACCACACCAGATCACGACGGCTCGTCGCGAATAACGCGCCCTGACAGACTCGGCCACCGCGAGGCCGGCGCGCTCCATCAGGACAGTGATGGATACGCCGCGCAGCACGGCCGCGCGGTCCGCCGCCGTCATTTCGGCGACGGTCATGATATCGTGAGACACGGACACTCCTTCAGAGCACTTGGCTCTGAGCTTCGCGTCCTTTCTCTCTGAGGATCAAGCGGCCATCGCCAATCTCGAACCTGGTGATCGAACAATGATCCGGATGGAAGGCCGCCACCCTCGCCTCACCCGTCGCGACACCGACAGCGGCGTTGAGCGCCACGAAATGACTAAAGACCGCCGCTTGGGGATACTTGGCCACCGCCGCGGCCACGTCCGTCGCCCAGACCCGGTAGTCGAGATCTCCGACAATCTCGCTCCACGCCCCACCAAACGCGGCGCGGAGCCAGCCGGGACGGTCGGCCGCGGGCATGTCGGCGGGCGTCGGGATTTCGCCGACAGAGGGGTCGATAATGATCTCGACACCTAGCGCCTGAGCCATCGGCACGGCGGTCTCGCGACAACGGCGCAACGGCGAGGAGACGACGCTGCGAGGCCGCTCGTTCTCCGGCAGGGCCATCAAGGTTTCCATGGCCAGAATCGCCTGCTGACGCCCGGCCTCATCGAGACCTGGATCATCCTCGGCCCCACCCCAGGTCGAGGCGGGGCGACCGTGCCGAATGACATAGACAGGGGCCATGGGATCAGTCCGGAACAAAGAGATTGCGAAGGCCGTCAGGATGAGGACCGACGGTTCCTGTCCTGCCCACACCCTCCCTCGCCTCCAGGTCCAGCAGGACCTCGGGGTCTTCGGGCGTGTTGGCGACGAAGCGTCGACCCATCGCATCGCGGCCGATCACGATACCCATCCGGACGCCCTCGCGAGCGTGAACGACCGTGTAGGTCTCGATTACGGCCGCCCCCTCGGGACGTTCGATGATTTCCGGATGCGGCAAGGCGTCGATCGCGCTCTGAATCTTCGACGGCGCTTCTCTAACCCAATCCCCCGCGACCGGCGTCGTCGAGTAGACGCCGATCGATTGCTTGGTCAGGAACCAGCCATTGGCCGTGCAGAGCCCATAGGCGCCCGGACGCGCCCGAAGCCGCGCCATCATCTCGGCGATCGAATGAAGGGCGTAGTTGTTACCGGGGCCGCCGAAATAGGGCAGTCCGCCCGTCACGGTGAGTCCGCGCGGATCATCGAGCGCCAGGCCCAGCTCATCGGCCGCCACCTCGACGGCTGACGGAAAGCAGGAATAGAGATCGATGATGTCGACATCGGCCAATTCGATTCCGGCCGCTGCCAGGCGATGTTCGTCGACGACACACAGGCCGCGCGCCGGCACGGTGGCGATCTTGCGCCCATCGCGCAGCACCGTGATGCGGTCGGCGATCTCCTTGACCTCGGGGATGCGGTGGGAGATGTAGATGACCGCCGTCGCGCGTGCGGT
>JAHINZ010000234.1 GCA_018895795.1 Alphaproteobacteria bacterium | reverse complement strand
CGCGACGATCTCCACCGGCAGGTCGAGATCCCGCACAAGGCGATGGATGACCTGCAGTTGCTGATAGTCCTTCTCGCCGAACACGGCGTAGTCGGCCTGACTCTGAATCAACAGCTTGGCGACCACGGTGGCCACGCCGCTGAAGAACTGGGGCCTGGCCGCGCCCTCGAGGGGGGCGGAGACGCCGGAGACCGTGATCGCGGTCGAGAACCCCGGTGCGTACATCTGCTCGGCCGACGGCGCGAACATCAGGTCGCACCCCACCGAGGCCAAGGCCTCGGCGTCGGCGGCCTCGCCGCGCGGGTAGGCGTCAAAGTCCTCGTGCGGCGCGAACTGCGTGGGATTGACGAATACGCTGGCCACAGTCCGGCGCGCCTTGGTCTTTCCCAGTTCGATCAGGGTCAGATGGCCCGCATGCAGGGCGCCCATGGTCGGGATCAGCGCGACCCGCTCTCCGGCGGCCTTCCAGGCGGCGACCTGGGCGCGCAAATCGGCGACGGTGCGAACGATCTTGGGGGAAGCTTGGGGCATCGGCGGCCTCCTGGACAAACAGGCGTGGCTTATGGCTGAGCGGTGAGGCGACGTCCACTGCGCGGCCGCGGCGGGGCCCGCCTTTGCCCCCTGCGACAAAAGGGCCTGTGGAACAAAGCGATGACCGCTCGGCTGGCCTGTCCACCTCGTGTTAACTTTTCGCTGACCGTGCGAGTCGCGGTGAGACAAGGAGCCAGCACATGGCTGAAACGCGCGTGATCGTGGTCGGCAACGAGAAGGGCGGGGCGGGTAAGTCCACCATCGCCGTCCATCTCGTTACGGCCCTGCTTTACGGTGGCGCCAAGGTGGCGGTGATCGACCTGGACCTGCGCCAGTGCACCTCCATGCGCTTCTTCGAGAACCGCCGCGCCTGGCTGGCCGACAAGAAGCTGTCCCTGCCCGAGCCGCTGCAACTGCGCCTCAGCGAGGATGACATCGCTCTGGCCACGGCGTCGGACGCCGAGCAGATCGAGCACTTCGAGCGGGCCTTCGCCCGGGGGCTGGAAGAAGCCGACTTTGTCCTGATCGACACCCCCGGCGGCGACACCGCCATTTCGCGCCTGGCCCATGGCCGCGCCGACCTGATCGTCACGCCGATGAACGACAGTTTCGTCGACTTCGACATGCTGGGTCATGTGGATCCGGTGACCCTGGAACTGACCACGCCCAGCCTCTATTCCCAGTCGGTCTGGGAAGCCCGCAAGGCGCGGGCCATGAGCGGCCAGCGCCAGGCGCTGGATTGGGTGGTGCTGCGCAACCGCTTGGCCACCACCGAGGCCCGTAACCGCAAGCGTCTGGAAGATCGCCTCACGGCTTTGGCCAAGCGCGTCGGTTTCCGCATGGGTCCAGGCCTGCGCGACCGGGTGATCTATCGGGAACTGTTCCCGTTCGGCCTGACCATCGCCGACCTGTCGCCGCAAGTTCGTCCGGTGCCGGTGTCCCTGCAGCACCTGGCGGCGCGTCAGGAGCTTCGGGCCCTGATGCATTCGCTTGGTCTTTCGGCCTATTCCGGGGAAACTCTGCTCGCCGCCCAATAGGGTCCCCTCCGGAACCCGCCGGGCGCTTCCGGAAACGCGATGATCTATCTGTTGCTTGGCGCGGCTGTGCTGGCCCTGGTGTTCTGGGGCGGAAAGCGGCCGCTGGTGAAAGGCGAAGGCTGGCGGGTCGGCGCCGGCGTCGTGGCCTTGGCCGCGTTCGCGGGCGCGGCCTACACCACCCTTCGCGGCGGTTGGGGCACGGGCATCGTCCTGGGCGTCGTCGGCCTGTGGAGCGCCTCGGAAGCCCGCGGCAGGCGCGCCGCGCGCAAGGCCGCGCCGCCGGCGGTCTCTGGACCCAGCCTGACCGAAGCTCGCTCGATTCTGGGGGTCGGCCCCGACGCCACCGCCGAAGACATCCGCTCGGCCCACGCGCGCCTGATTCGGTTGGCCCACCCCGACAAGGGCGGCACGGCGGGCCTCGCGGCCCAGCTCAACGCGGCGCGGGATAGGCTGTTGAAGCGCTAGGTCTTAGCAAGCCTCAGGTCCATCACACGTGATTGGAGGGACTCGGCGCGCAAGAAAAGAGCCCGGGCGCTGGGCGCTCCGGGCTCGATCTTAAGTCTGGTTGAGTTCTGGCCGAGGCCAGGACGCCGTCGCCTCTATCGCGGCGACAACACCATGCAGGGTTGGCGTTTGGCGGTGATCGCCGAGCAGGCGCTGCGGGCGGCTTCGGCGGTCAGCCCCTGGAACTGAGCGCGGAACGCGCCGCCGGCGGCGCCTTCGACCGCGCCCTCGGCGTCGGCCACGAACTTGGCGAAACGGCCGCGGACAATCGACAACTGCTTGGTCGCCAAGCCCTTGGATTGGAAGGCGCCGACCTGCACGGACCAGTCGCCCTTGGGCTTATTGGCCTTGGCTTGAGCGGCCTTCAGTGTCGGCGAGACCTTGACCGGCGCGGGGCGCGGCTTGTCGGTCAGCACGATCTGCAGGCCCGATTGTTCGCCATCGCCCTGTTCGACCGAGGGGCGCATGACGGCGCCGGTCGGCTCGTCTTCATAAAGATTGGCGGCGATGGTGGTGCGGTCGCCGCGCGAACGGCGCTTCATCACCTCGAAGCCCGTCAGCAGCAGGTCTTCCATGTTGTTGTCGCGCCAGGCGGTCGAAGAGCCGCCCAGGACCACGGCGATCAGGCGACGACCATCGCGCACGGCCGAGCCGGCGAGGTTGTAGCCCGAGGCGTTGGTGTAGCCGGTCTTCAGGCCGTCGAAACCGTCCATGCTGTCCAGAAGGCGATTATGGCCCCGGACGTAGTTGCCGCGGAAGGTGAAGCCCTTGATGCTGAAATAGCTATAGTACTGCGGAAAGTCGCGCATCGTGGCGCGCGACAGGATGGCCAGGTCACGCGCCGTGCTGATCTGGCGGCTGTCGGGAAGGCCCGAGGCGTTGACGAACCGGCTGTTACGCATGCCCAGTTCCTGACCCCGCAGAGTCATCAGGGCGGCGAAGCGCTGTTCGCTACCGCCCAGCTTCTCGGCCAGGGCGACGGCCACGTCGTTGGCGGATTTCACCGTGATGGCGCGAATCGCCTCGTCCACCGACAGGCTGTCGCCGGCCGGCAGGCCCAGCTTGGTCGGCGCCTGAGCGGCGGCGCGCGGGGAGATGACGACGCGATCGGTGGGCTTCATCCGGCCTTCGCTCAACGCCTCGAAAGCGAGGTAGAGCGTCATGATCTTGGTCACCGAGGCCGGATAGCGGGGGCTGTCAGCCCGTTTGTCATAGAGAACTTCGCCGGAATTCGCGTCGATCACGATCGCCGCGTATTTGGGCTCGGCGGTGTTGAGTTGCAGATAGGGAATCTCGGCCGCGGCCGTGCTGGGCGCGATACCGGCGAGAGAAGACAGCGCGAGACCAAGGGCGACGAGCAGAGGACGAGCGGATCGAAGCTTGGCGAACATGAATGAGCGTCCGTCATGTTTGAACTGAGCGGTTCCGCACCGCCACACGCGTGATGCTAGCATGACCTGACCCGCCTTTAGCCAAAGTAAACAACCGGTGAGCGATCTTGTCGCGGTTGCGGAAAAATCATGCGCGTCGCCCCCGCGCCACGGCTTGCCCCTAGGTCATGGTGCGCTGCACAATTTTCTTGACTGCTGCAGTGCAGCATGGCAAATCAGTGTTGTCCCAAGCGCATGGGGCTGCTCGAAAAGCTTCGCCATGCCCCGCCCTTTTGCCAGGAGCCTCCCCATGGCCGCCGCCGAAACGATGAAGAAGACCGTCGAACAATTCAGCACCGCCTCGAACCAAGCGTTCAAGGACGGCGTGGAAAAGTCCCTGACCGCCCTGGCTGAAGCCAACACCCATTCCAAGAAGAACCTAGAAGCGATGGTCGCTTCGGTGACCGCCGCCACCAAGGGCGCCGAAGCCCTGGGCGCCGAAGCCTTCGCCTATTCGAAGAAGGCCGCTGAAGATCAAGTCGCCGCCGCCAAGTCGCTGGCCGGCGCCAAGAGCATCCAGGAAGCCATGGAACTGCAGACGACCTGGGCCAAGTCGGCTCTGGAAGCCTATATCGCTCAGATGAGCAAGGCTTCGGAGATCGTCTCGGCTTCGCTCAAGGACTCGATGAAGCCCCTGAACGAACGCGTCAGCGCCGCCGTCGAAAAGTTCCAGGCCGCCCGCTAAGGCGACCCCGAGGTCGGCGCGCGTCGCCGGCTTTGACAGCTTGAATGAAGGCCCAAGCCGGTGACGGTTTGGGCCTTTTTTCTTGTACCCGGCCTTGGCGCGGTTAAGCATTGCGGCGCGTGAACGGAGTGCGTGATGTCCAAGATTGAAGACCGCCTGATCGAGCTTGGCGTTGTGCTGCCGCAGCCTGTGGCTCCCGTCGCCAACTATGTGCCGTTCGTTCGATCGGGGAATATCGTCCACATCTCGGGGCAGATTTCGCTCGACGCCGTCGGCGGGATCAAGGGCACGGTCGGCGTGGACGTCGATCTTGACACCGCGCAGAAGGCCGCGCGCCTGTGCGGGATCAACCTGTTGGCCCAGATGAAGGCCGCCTGCGATGGCGACCTCGATCGGGTCGCGCGGGTGGTCAAGTTGGGCGGCTTCGTCCAGGCGGGCCCCGACTTCATCGACATCCCCAAGGTGATCAACGGCTGTTCGGACCTGATGGTCGAGGTGTTCGGCGACGCGGGACGCCATGCGCGCTCGGCGGTAGGCGTCTATCGGCTGCCGCTCGGCTTCGCCGTCGAGGTCGACGCAGTGGTGGAGATCACCTGATGCACGGCCATGAACGTCCCTCGACCGAGGTGTTTGGCGAGGCCTGGGAGCGCTTGCTCGAACCGGCCATCGCGCACCGTGGCCTGTGGACAGGCGGCGGGGCTCCCGAGAATTCGCTGGCGGCCTTCCAGGCGGCCTGCGGGCGCGGCTATGCGATCGAGCTGGATGTTCAGCTCACCGCCGACGGCCACGCGATGGTCTTCCATGACGATAGGTTGGACCGGCTGACCGGTGTCGAAGGCCGTCTGCGCGATCACACGGCGGCGGATCTGGGCGCGATGAAGCTTCTGGGGACGGACGAGTCCATCCCGACCCTGGCCGACACCCTGACGATGATCGGTCACCGGGCCATGGTCTATATCGAGCTGAAGACCCCGTTCGGCGAGGTCGGCCCGTTGGAGAAGGTGGTCTCCGAAATCCTGATCGACCACAACGGCCCGACTGCGGTGATCGGCTTCAATCCGTACTCCCATGCCTGGTTCGCCGACCATCACCCGCAGATCCTGCGCGGCCTCAACTCGTATGGCTGGAACGACGACAACGCCCGCAAGCTGGCGCCGGAGATGCGCAAGTCGCTAGCGGGGCTGGAGCAGGTCGAGATCGCCCGGCCCGACTTCCTGGCCCTGGGTCTGGACATGCTGCCCAGCGCGCGCGCCGACGTCCTTCGCGCCAAGGGCATGCCGGTGATCGCCTGGACGGTCCGGTCACCCGAGCAGTGGGACACCGTCAGCGACCATTGCGACAACTTGATCTTCGAGGGCTTCGAGGCGTGATCGGCGTGAAGGCGGCGGTTCGCGTGCATCGCGACATCGCCGAGATCGGGCGTGAGGCGTGGGACGCCTGCGCCGCGCCGACCGGCGATCCGTTCGTCAGTTACGATTTCCTGTCGATCCTGGAGGAGAGCGGCTGCGTTGCGGCCCGCACCGGCTGGGCGCCGCAGCATCTGTCGGTCGAGGATGAGGCGGGCGCCGTCGCCGGCGTCATGCCGCTCTATCTGAAGTCCCATAGCCAGGGCGAATACGTCTTCGACCATGCCTGGGCCGACGCCTATGAGCGGGCTGGAGGGCGCTATTATCCCAAGCTGCAGTGTTCTTCGCCGTTCTCGCCGGTGACCGGTTCGCGCCTGATCCTGCGGCCCGATATCGACGTCGACGATGGGCGCTCGGCTTTGCTGGGCGGGGCCTTGACCCTGTGCGAGCGCATGGGGGCCTCGTCGCTGCACGTGACCTTCCCGAACGCCGACGAATGGGCCTGGATGGGCGAGCGCGGCCTGCTGTTGCGACAGGACCAGCAATATCACTGGGAAAACGCCGGCTACGCCACCTTTGAAGACTTCCTGGCGGCGCTGTCTTCCAATCGCCGCAAGACCATCCGCCGCGAGCGCCGCGACGCCCAGGCGGGGCTGGAGATCGTGGCCTTGACCGGCGAGGCGCTGACGGAAGAGCATTGGGACGCCTTCTTCGGCTTCTACATGGACACCGGCAGCCGCAAGTGGGGCCGGCCCTATCTGAACCGGGCCTTTTATTCCCTGCTGGGCGAGCGGATGGCCGACAAGGTGATCCTGGTGATGGCGCGCCGACCGGGCGGTCCGTGGATCGCCGGGGCCTTGAACCTGCTGGGCCGCGACTGCCTGTATGGCCGCCACTGGGGCTGCGCCGAGGACGTGCCGTTCCTGCATTTCGAGCTCTGCTACTATCAGGCCATCGAACACGCCATCCGCCTGGGCCTGCCGCGCGTCGAGGCCGGGGCTCAAGGGCAACACAAGATCGCCCGCGGCTATCTGCCCAGCCCGGTCTATTCAGCCCACTGGATCGCCGACCCGATGCTGCGCGAGCCCGTGGCCCGCTATCTGGAGCAGGAGCGCGCGGCGGTCGAGAGCGACATGCGGATGCTCAGCGAGGAATATTCGCCGTTCAAGGACGAGCGCTAGGAGCCTTCCCACGCTCTGTTCAGCAACGCCCTGATCTCGTCATCGACCTCCGTGGGCGAGGCCAGGGCGACCTTGGCCTTCAGCCGATCCGACCATCCCTCGGTCTTGGGGTCCAGCAGGCGAGGGGATGCATCGGTCTTCACGGCCAGGCCCAATAGGGCCGTACCGCCTCTGACCGGCTTGAGCGCGGCGAACTGCGCCTTGCGCGACCAGGCCGTGAAGGCCTTGCGCTGGCCGGTGACCAGCCCGTCGAAGCCGGCTACGGCCGCCTCGATCGCTTCAAGGATCGCGGTCGAGGCCGGGTCGGTCCACAAGGCCGCGCGCAAACCGGCGGCGTCGTCCCAGCCCATCTCCGACGGGAAGGCCCGCGCCAGGATCGGCGCCGCGCGGTTCTGGCCGATCCCGTGATGGACTTTGAGCCATTCGGTCCGGGCGCGGGGTTTGGTTTCCGGGCAGTCGCGACGCACGATGTCGACCCACTGCGCCAGGGTCTTGCCGGTTTCCCGCTCCAGCCCCGCCTGAACCGAGGCGAACCACGTCTTCTGGGCTTCGGTGAGGTGCTCCGGCCCGTCGACAGACTTGGTCGCCATGCTTGCGCGCTCCGGCTGGTTTGATACGACCGTCGCCAGATTGAGGAGACGGCCATGAGCCTTCACGGAACCTACGACTCGGACAACATCTTCGCCAAGATCATCCGGGGCGACATGCCGGCGGTGAAGGTGTTCGAGGACGACCAGGTCCTGGCCTTCATGGACGTGTTCCCGCAGTCGCGCGGCCACATGCTGGTGATTTCCAAGACCAGCAAGGCCCGCAACCTGCTGGACGCCGAAGCCAAGACCCTGGGCCGATTGATCGGCGCCACCCAGAAGGCCGTCGCCGCCGTGACGGCGGCCCTGAAGCCCGACGGCGTCATGGTTTCACAGTTCAACGGCGCGCCGGCCGGCCAGACCGTGTTCCACCTGCATTTCCACGTCATCCCCCGCTACGAGGGCGAGCCTCTGGGCCGGCACGGCGAGGCCATGGCCGATGTCGAGGACCTCAAGGTGCTGGCCGAGAAGATCGCGGCGGCGCTTTAGGCGGCTTTCGTCAGGCCCCGCTCACGGCCGCGGTGGCGGCGGCAGCGTGGTCGCGCGCCTGACCGAAAGGATCAGGTCTTCGCGCCGGATCGGCTTGGCGATGTGTTCCTCCATGCCGGCGGCGCGGCAGCGGGCGATGTCGTCGGGCAGGGCGGCCGCGGTCATGGCGATGATCGGGGTCTGGCACAGCGGCTCGGCCAGGGCGCGGATCTCCCGACAGGCGGTCAGCCCGTCCTTGACGGGCATGTGCAGGTCCATCAGCACCAGATCGAACGCGCCGTCGCGCACGGCCTGAACAGCCTCCTCGCCGTTCTGCGCCGTGGCGACCGCGAAGCCGGCGGCTTCCAGCATCAGCTCGGCCACGCGCCGGTTCACCTCGTGATCGTCGACGACCAGAATCTGGGGAACGCCGCCGCGGGCCGGCTTCCGGACCCGCCCGGCAGGGACCCGCGCGGGAGCCGGCTTGACGGATCGGGACGGCGCCCGGGGCAGGATCACCGAGAACCAGAATTCCGAACCCTCGCCCGGACGGCTGACCAAGCCGATCTGTCCCTCCATCAGCTCGATGAGCGATCGCGAGATCGCCAGACCAAGGCCCGCGCCCTGGACGTTGCGGGTCATGCCGGTCTCGACCTGGGAGAAGGGCTGGAACAGCAGGGCCTGATGATCCGGGGCGATGCCGATGCCGGTGTCGACAACGCTGAACTTCACCGAGTCCATCCGCCGCCCAGGCCCGGGGCTCACGATCAAACGGATCGAGATGCTTCCCTGCGGGGTGAACTTGATCGCATTGCCGACCAGATTCATCAGAACCTGGGCCAGTCGACGCTCGTCGCCCAGGTGCAAGCGGTTCTTCACCGAGGCGCAATCGGTGATCAGGCGCACCGGTCGGTTGGCCAGCAGCGGCTCGACGATCTTGACGGTCTGGTCGACGATGTCGGTCAGCGACAGGGGCTGCTTGGACAGTTCGAGTTGATGGCTCTCGGTGCGCGAATAGTCGAGGACGTCATTGATCAGCGACAGCAGCAGGTCGCACGAGGTGCGAATGGTGCGGATCTGGTCCCGCGCGCGCGCGGGCAGGTCCTGGGCCATGTCGAGGATCTGGGCGTGGCCGGCGATGCCGTTCAGCGGCGTGCGCATCTCGTGACTCATGACCGCCAGGAAGCGGCCCTTGGCGCCCGCCGCGGCCAGCGCCTCGCGTCGCGCGTCGCGCGACAGGGTGAGGGCGCGCTTCAGGCTGTTCTGAGCTCGGGCGCGTTCCGACAGGACGCTGATCAGCGTCAGGGCCGAGAGCTGAACGAGAGCCAGATAGAACTGCAACAGCAGAATCTTGTTGGAGATGTCGCCATAACCGGCCGCGATCGGCCCATGCCCGGTGACCGTGGCGGCGGCCGCCACGAAGGCGAACAGCAGGACCGCGAGAATCGCCAGGGAGGCGTTCAATCGCAAGATCGCCACAAGTCCCACCGGAAAGACCAGGAACATCATCGAGGTGGGGGCGATCAGGAAGATGAAGCCGGCCGTGAAGGGTAGGAGCAGCACCAGGCCGACCCGCTCGAGCCAGTGCGCCTCGATGTTGATCTGGTGACGGCGATAGCGCACCAGAAGCAGCGTCGCCGGCGCGCCGATCACCATGCCCAGGGCGTCGCCGCCGACCCAGGCCCACCACAGGTCGTTGAAGCCATACCCAAACAGCAGAACCGACACGGTCGTCGCCACGGTTCCGACGATCAGCGCCGCCGGGAGGACGGCGAACAGCACCAGATTGCGAAGGCGCGAGATGATGGTGACGTCAAGGGCGGCGCCACAGAACCGGCGAATGAGAAGCGCCGCGAGGATGGATTCGGAGATGTCCGCGATGGAGATCAACAGGGCCTGAGGCGGCGAGCTACCGGTGAGCAGGGCGAACAGAAAGTCGATGATCGCGCAGGCGATGGCCAGCGGCGCGGCGTCGCTTCGGGGCAGGAGCAGGAGGGCGGCGGCCAGCAGACCATTGTTGATCCAGAGCGTCGCCAGCCCGCCTTGCCCGACCGTCATGGCGAAGGCCAGGCCGGCGGTGATCACATAGGCCATGAAAAAGCCGGGGGCCGCATAGGCCGAACGCGGGGCCTGAGCCGGTCGGAACAGGCTCGAAGCGTGGACCATGCTTGCTTATCCCCCCAGAGGCGCGGGGCCTCACGTCCATTTCGCGCGCGGAGACATCGTCCGCTCT
>JAHINZ010000233.1 GCA_018895795.1 Alphaproteobacteria bacterium | reverse complement strand
TTTCAGGTTTTCGGACATGATCTTCGTGCTCCATGTTGTCGGAGCGACGAAGATTATGCCGAATGGCCCGCACGTAATCATGCCGCCAACCGCGCTAATGCAGCGCCATGCGGCATAATCCGGATCGCGGCATTATGCACGTTATGCCGATATCGGCATAAGTCGCACTGGACGGGGCACGGCTCGCGCCTGGGTCGCGATCAGTCGGGCGTGCGCGGCGGCAAGGCCTATGCCCGCGAGGAGCTGGTCGCCGAAATGGGCGCCGCCTTCGTCTGCGCCAGCCTCGGCATCGTCCCCACCGTCCGCCATGCCGACTACCTCGGGTCCTGGCTTCAGGTCTTGAAGGAGGACAATCGCGCCATCTTCCGCGCCGCCTCCCAGGCCTCCAAGGCCGCCGACTTCCTGCTGGCCTTTGCGGCCGCGCCGCCACCGGAGCCGGTCGCCGGTTTCGGGGCCGACGCCCCGGCCGCGCCACAACCGGCCCAGCCGCAGCCAAGCATGGCCGCCTGATCTCGCCCTTCCGCGCGCCGGGATCATCCCGGCGCCGGATGCTCCGCGCCAATCCCGGCGCATCTCCGACCCCGCCCGCGCCTTGGACAGCATCACGGACGGGGTCGGTTCCACCCCTGAAAAGCAGGAGCGTTTGTTATGAGACTTGCTTTTGCCGATCCCCGCAACATGACGATTTCGCCGCTCAACATGCATTATGGGCGGCCCAAGCCCGACGTGTCCGACATTCGGCCGTCGATCGGACACCGTGGCGTCCTGGCGCCATTGCTGGTGCAGGAGAAATTCGCCGACGGTGTGGTCATCCCCGGCGCGTTCGCGGTCGTGGCCGGGGCGCGCCGCCTGACGGCCGCCCAGGCCGAGATCGCCGCCGGGGTCGAGATCGACCCCGTGCCGATCTGCATCCTGGACCCCGGCGACGACGCCGCCGCCATCGAGGCCTCGCTGATCGAGAACCTCAATCGTCTACCGCCCGACGAGGTCTCGACCTGGGAGACCTTCGCCAAGCTGATCAAGGAAGGGCGCACGCCCCAGGAGATCGCCGTCACCTTCTTCATGACCGAGGCGGTGGTGAACCGCACCCTGGCGCTGGGCAATCTCCTGCCGCGACTTCGCAAGCTCTATCGCGACGAGAAGATCAACATTGGCGTCATCCGCCTGCTGACCTTGGCCACCAAGACCCAGCAAAAGGACTGGCTGGCGATCTACGACGATCCCGACCAGCCCACCCCGCTGGGTCAGGGGCTGAAGAACTGGCTGTTCGGCGGCGCGGCGATCCCGACCCAGCACGCGCTGTTCAGCCTGGACGACTACCCCGGTGCCATCATCGCCGACCTGTTCGGCGAAGACAGCTATTTCACCGATCCGGGCCTGTTCTGGACCCACCAGAACGCGGCCCTGGCGGCCAAGCGCGAGGCCTTGCTCGCCGAGGGCTGGACCGCTGTGGAGGTGTTGGAGACCGGGCGCTCGTTCGACAGCTGGAAACACGAGCGTGTCGGCAAGGCCAAGGGCGGCAAGGTCTATGTGTCGGTCAGTCCTCGCGGCGAGGTCACCCTTCATGAGGGGTTCCTGACCGCCAAGGAGGCCCGGCGCGCCCAGGCCGCCGCCGCCCAAATGGCTAGGGGGGCGACGCGCGGCGAGGGTGGCGAGGGCGATCCCCAAAATGGCGCCAAGACGGGTCGCGCCGAGGTCACCAGCAATCAGCAGAGCTATATCGACCTGCATCGTCATGCCGCCGTCCGCGCGGTTCTGACCGATCACACGGGCGTCGCCTTGCGGCTGCTGGCCGCCCATGCGGTGGCCGGAACCGCCCTGTGGCGGGTCGAGCCCGACCCGCGCCGGGCGGGCGTCGAGGCCGTGGCCCAGAGCGCGGAGGCCAGCCCCGCCGAGGCCAGCTTTCAGGCCAAGCGCAAGGCCGCGTGCGCCCTGCTGGGCGCCGATCCCGAGTGCGATCTGGTCGGCCAGCGGCGCGAGGGCGGCGCGGCGGGTGTCTTCGCCAAGCTGTTGTCCTTGCCCGACGCCGACGTCCTGGCGGTCGTCGCCGTGGTCATCGGGGAAGCCCTGGCCGCCGGGAGCGCCGAAGTCGAGGCGGCGGGGGCTTACCTGAAGGTCGACATGGGCAAGTTCTGGACGCCCGACGACGCCTTCTTTGACTTGATGCGCGACCGTGAGGCCGTCAACGCCATGCTCAAGGAGGTGGGCGGCAAGAAGGTCGCGGACGGCAATCTTACCGAGAAGGTCAAGACCCAGAAGGCGATCCTGCGCGACTTTCTGGACGGGACCAACGACCGGCCCAAGGTCGCCAAGTGGACGCCCAAATGGCTGACCTTCCCGGCGGGCGCCTACACGCGCAGGCCGTTCGCCACCGCTCAGCGGAGCAAGGCGGTCGCGCCGCTGCTGCGCGGCGTGCGCTTGCCCGCGCCCGCCAACGTCGCGCCCCCGGCAATCACCTTGGCGGCCGATCCCAACCCGGCGATCCTTGCGGCTGAATAGACGCCTCAACCCGGCTTGAACCTTGCCCCTGGGACTTGCGACCCAGGGGCTTTTTCGCGGCGAGGCGGCGACCCCACGGCCAGGGACGAAGAGCAAGGGATCAGGTCTGGGCGGCGGCGCGGGGGCGGCGGTGGCCCCCGCGCCGGGTGGTGCAAGGGCGGGGCCGGTCAGTCTTCGGCGTTCCAGATCAGGGCGAAGATATCGTCGTCGTCCTGATCGGCAGCCCGACCAGATGGACCTTGTAGGTGCGCGGACCAACGCCGGGATGGCGCAGGCCCAGGCCGACATAGGGCTGGCGGGTGATCGGGCCGACACCGCTCGAGCCGTCACCGACCTCGACCCCGGCGCAGGCGGCGCGGGTCGGGACAGGGGGGGAGGTCTTGCCCCGGACGAACCCGAGATCGATGTCGGCGGGCTCTTTCGCATGACGCAGATGGCCCTTGAAGACGCGGGGTTTCGCGAGCGGGCGACGAAGCCGAGAAGACGGCCATGACGGCGGTCCTTCCAGTGATCCGTCAGCGCACGATCCCCGACTTTGGCTAAGACCCTATGGACGGCCCGGCCCGCCTTGAACCGTCGCGGCGAACTTTTTTCCCCGCCGCGCCCAACCAAGAGGGCGCGGCTCCTCGCGCCGCTTCGCTTCAAAAAAGCCCGTCGCTCGGGTCCTTCGCTGCCGCTACGGCCCTTCGGACCGGTGGTCCTTCGGGTCAAGGCGGGCCGGGCCGCCCATCACGGGGCGCCTGTCGCCGGGGATCGGCCCCGACGCACCACTGAAAGGACCACCGCCATGACCGCTGTTCTCGGCTTCGTCACCCGCTCGGATACCGGCGCCTTCAAGGGCCATCTGCGCACCCTCAACATCCGCGCCGACATCGAGGTCATGCCCGTTCATGACAAGACCTCGGTCGCCTATCCCGACTACCGCGTCACCTGCGCCGGGGTCGAGGTCGGCGCCGGCTGGAACAATATCAACCAGACCACCCACCAGCCCTATGTCGGCCTGAGCCTGTGCCATCCCGACATCGGCCCGCGCACCTACAAGGTCAATCTGGGGCGCGCCGCCGGCCAGGACGACGACGACGTCTTCGCCCTGATCTGGAACGCCGAAGACTGACCGGCCCCGCCCCCGCGCCACCCGGCGCGGGGGCCACCGCCCGCCCTGGAAAGGCCCAAAGGAAGACAGGGGGGAACGAAAATCAGGGGCGCGTTTGCGTTCGTCCCGCCGATGCGGTCCTCGGGGTGTGCTCGCCCCAGCGCGGCCCAACTCCCTTTTCACCCGCCGCGCCCCCCTCACGAAAACGGGAGCACGGCGATGATCGACTACGATGACGATGATGGAGCCAACGCGCGGGCCGCCCGCGCCAAAAAGGGCAGCCCGTTCCTCAACACCGCTCAGGCCGCCCACTATTTGGGGCTGGCGGAACGGACCTTGGAAGATTGGCGCGGCGAGGGCTTGGGCCCCCGGTCCCGACGCCACGGCCGGTTCGTGCGCTATCACATCGACGACCTGGACGCCTGGTCCAAGGGCGAGCAAGCGGCCCAGGATTTCGGTCGGCCTCAAGGCTCGGAGCCGCGCCATGTTTAGCCGCGTGCTCACCCCGCGCGGCCAGGGCCTGGTCGTCGCGGCCGGGCTCGCCCTGGTCGGGCTCGCCGCGCCGCTCGCGCTCGATCCGGTCCCGCGCCTGGTATGGAACGCCAGCGCCAGCGCGCCCATCGGCCTTTGGCGGGTCACGCCCGGCGCTCCCGTCTCCGTAGGCGACAGCGTACTGGTCGCGCCGCCGCCCGCTGCGCGCCATCTGGCCGCCCAGCGTCATTATCTCCCGGCCAACGTGCCGATGATCAAGACTATCGCCGCCGTTTCGGGCGACGAGGTTTGCGCGCGCGATGCGGCCATCACCATCGACGCCCGCCTCGCCGCCGTGCGGCGTCTTGCGGATCGCCAGGGCCGAAAACTGCCCTGGTGGCGAGGCTGCCTGCGTTTGTCCGACGGCCAGGTGATGCTGCTCAACAGCGCCCCGGATTCGTTCGACAGCCGCTATTTTGGGCCGGTCGAAAAGGGCGCGATCATCGGCAAGGCGACCCCGCTATGGCTGCGGTGATCGGCCTGCCACCGGTGATCGCCAGCGTGCCCGCGCCGCCCTCGAACACCGCCGCGCGCGTGGCCCGATGGCGGCCGTGGATCGCCGAGGCGTCGCGGCGTTTCGACATCCCGCAGGCCTGGATCGAAGCCGTGATCGCCGCCGAAAGTGGAGGGCGCACACACCTGGGCGGCGCGCCCATCACCTCACGCGCCGGGGCCATGGGGCTCATGCAATTAATGCCCCAGACCTACTGGGACCTCGCCAAGACCCATGGTCTTGGCCTCAATCCCTACGATCCGCGCGACAATATCCTGGCGGGGACGGCCTATCTTTCGGCCATGCGCGCGCGGTTCGGCTACCCCGGATTGTTCGGCGCTTACAACGCCGGACCGGCCCGTTTCGAAGCCCATCTTCGCACCGGCGCGGCGCTTCCAGCCGAGACCCAGGCCTATATCCGGGTGCTCGCCAGGGCGCCCGGTTCGGCCAGTCTTCCGCCCGCCGTGCTGTCGGGGACGCGGCTGTTCTTCGGCCTGGGCTCTGAAGGCGCGATCACCGAGCCGAGCGCTGCGCCCGCGCCTTCGGGCGGGCTGTTCGCGCCGGTCAGGGGCGGATCAGGGCCGGGTTGAGGGAAGCTTGAGTGTGGGGAGGGGAAAGCGCGTAAGGCAAGATGAAGCAACGGCGCCATCACTTCGGATGTCGTCGTAAGTCATTGTCTGCACATCTGTTTTGACGGTTACGTTTGGCGCTATGCGGACGATGATGGTGCCATGTTGGCCTAAGGTGTTGGCGGGCTTGGACTTTTTGTAGCGCCAATTCCCAGACCGATCGCGACCGGCCATATCGCTGGCGGGAGATGCGCCATGGTCCAGAAAGACGACTTCGAGCCCCGCCTGGGCAAGGTCCGGGCCCTGGGAAACGCGAAGGCCAAGAGCTACCTGTCGCGTGTGTTGCGTTCGGCGATGCTGGCCAGCGGCGGCGCGTTCGGCAAGGCGCCGCGCCGTGTCCAGTTCACCGGCGCGCGGATCGGCAAGGGCGCCGGCGTCGGGCGCGTCCTGGCCGCGCGGGATCATCTGTCGGCCTACCGCTCCAGGCGGGTGATCGTGAAGTTCTCGATTCCCAAGCTGGCGGGAAAAGGGATCGCCGCGGCCCGCGCCCACATGCGCTATGTGCAACGCGACGGCGTCACCCGCGACGGCGCGCCCGGCCGGCTCTATGGCGCCGAGACCGACAAGGCCGACGGGCGGGCCTTCATCGACCGCGCCGAAGCCGGCGACGACGCCCGGCAGTTTCGGTTCATCGTCTCGGCCGAGGACGGCGCGGAGTACGAGGACCTGAGGCCCCTGACCCGCCGGCTGATGGCGCAGATGGAAAAGGACCTCGACACCAAGCTCGACTGGGTGGCGGTCGATCACCACAACACCGGCCATCCGCACACCCACATCATCGTGCGCGGCCGCAATGACCAGGGCGCTGATCTGGTCATCGCCAAGGAATACCTGACCCAGGGCCTGCGCGAGCGCGCCGCCGAACTGGTGTCGCTGGACCTGGGACCGCGGGGCGATCTGGAGATCGAGGACCGGCTTCGTCGCGAGGTCGGTCAGGAGCGGCTGACCAGTCTGGACCGGGGATTGCTGCGCGACGTCGCCGAGGACGGGCTGGTCTCGCCGCGTCATGTCGATCCGCGCCTCTATGCCTTGCGGGCCGGCCGGTTGCAGACGCTCGCCCGGTTGGGCCTGGCCCGGGAGGGGGCGCCTGCCCGGTGGCGGCTGGCCGAAGGCCTGGAGGACACCCTGCGGCGGATGGGCGAACGCGGAGATATCCAAAAGACCCTCTACCGGGCGCTGACGCAGGGCGGGGTGGAACGCGACCGCGCCGACCAGGTGATCTATCAGCCCACGGCGGAGGACGCCCGCCCGCTGGTCGGCCGCCTGGTGGCGCGAGGCCTGTCGGATGAACTGAAGGATCGCCACTACCTGGTCGTCGATGGGGTCGATGGCCGCGCCCACTATGTCGAGATCGGGCGCGGCCTGGCGACAGACCCGATCCCCGAGGGCGCGGTGATCCGGGTCGAGCCGCGCTCGACGCAAGCCCGGGCCGTCGATCACACCGTCGCTGCGATCGCCCAGGCCAATGATGGGCGTTACAACGTCGATCTGCATCTGGCCGCCGATCCGACGGCCTCGGCCGGCTTCGCGCAGGCCCATGTCCGGCGGCTGGAGGCGATGCGGCGCGGCCGCGCGTCCGTCGAACGCCAGGACGACGGGACCTGGATCATCGGCGCCGACCATATCGAGCAGGCCGCCGCCTTCGAAAAGCGGCAGGCGGAGTCCGCGCCGGTGGTGGTCACGACCCTCAGCGCCAGGCCGCTTGACCAGCAGGTCGGCGCGGCCGGGGCGACCTGGCTTGATCGCGAACTGATCGCCGACGCGCCCGAACCACTGCGCGATGCGGGCTTTGGCCGGGAGGCCCGTCAGGCCCTGGCCCTGCGACGCCAGTGGCTGATCGACCAGGGCCTGGCCCGTCAGGACCAAGACCAGGTGATCTATCGCGCCGGTTTGCTGACCCGCCTGCAGCGGCGCGACCTGATCGCCGCCGCCGAGGGCCTGGCGCGCGAGACGGGGCTGAACTTCTCAGAGGCGCGACCGGGGCAGGCGATCGTGGGCGTCTACCGGCGGTCGGTGGACCTGGCCAGCGGCCGGTTCGCGGTGATCGAGCGCAGCCGGGATTTCACGCTGGTTCCATGGAAGCGGGCGCTGGAGGGGCAGGAGGGGCGCGCCGTGTCCGGCGTGCTGCGTGAGGCAGGCGTCAGCTGGACGATCGGAAGGGGGCGGGGCGGCCCTTCGGTATCGTGACCGGCCGCATCGGTTTGGCCGGCGTCGCCGATTATCCGGCGCTTCTGGACACGCTGAAGGCGCGTATGCGTTCAGCGCGCCTGATCGCGGCCGTGGCGATCACCCAAGAACTGATCCAACTCTATGGGGCGGCGGGCGCCACCCGCGCGGCGACTTCGCAGCCGCCTATCCCGATCCGGAATTTGTGCAGCAAGCTGCTGCAAAATTGCTTAGGGGCCGTCACAGCGCCTTGTCCGTCGTTGCGCCCATCGCGCGCAATACTCAGCCGTGCGGACGCGCCATGAGCAAGGCGATGGCCCCAAGCCCGACCGCGAGCACGAGGACCGCGAGGCCCCAGAGCCGGGCGCTATTGCGGCGGCGTATGCGCGCTGATCGTGAAGCGGGAAGAAACTGTAAAACCATGACGTCATTATGTGGCGGTTGGTCCCGACGCGCCAGCTAGCAGGTCAGTCGCCAGGCTCGAAACTTCCTGGGCCATCCAGGTGGGAAGGCGACCCCGCAGGCTCAGCAGGGTTTGCATGACCTCGGCCGGCAGTCGGCGCTTTAGGGCCGTGAGCGTTTCGGCGGCGCGTTCGGGGCCAGCCCAGGACAGAGCGCGGACCGCGTCGCCGGCAGGCTGGCCGGGCAACAGCAACTCCCAGTTCCGCGCATGGCGAAGCTCGAGCTGTTGCCCGCCGATCTTCAAGCCCCGGCTTTTCCCCGAGGTGAGAAAGATCGCATTCATCGGCGTTTGGGTCGTCAGGCCCAGGGCGTTGGCGGCCGCAGCTCCGTGGCTGGCGATGACCTCGCCGGTCATGCTGGCGAGCGCCTGCACGACCTTGGCGGGGGAGGGCATGCGCGGGCCGCATTTTCCTTGGCGGGGCCGAAGATATACACCGCGCCCGATCCGGCTCAGCGCGCCTGAATGCTCCAGCCGGACGAGAGCCTGATCGACGGCGGCGCGCGATCCCAGATGCAGCAGCTCCTTGGCGCGAAGTGCCGTCCCTTCGGACGAGGATTCGGCATAGGCGAGGATATGATCTGCGAGCGCGGGCATGGAGCGCCTCCTGTCAGAAACTATGGCATAATTTCTGACAAAAGTAAGATCGTGAGCCCTCCTGAGGATCGTCGGTAGGCGTCGAACCGAAGCATCCTCCAAAAGCGCGTGGACGTCGCGGCGATGGCCGACCGGCTAGGCGAGCACCCGGCGATCACCCAACTGAAGCCGCGGTACGAGGTCTCTTGGACCGCTTCCCTTAGGAACTCAGACCCAAGGCCAGCTTGTCGGCGCTTGGAAAGCGCGGGCTCCAGCAAGCGGCGTCTTGAAGCCGTCGCCACGACGGATCACCGTGCGACGTCGGATTCCCCGACCGGAGATTGAACGATGCGCCGCATCCTGGCCCTGGCCGCCGCAGCCCTGCTGACCCTGGCGGTCTCCAGCCCATCCTTCGCTGCCCAATGTCGCGACTCCAAGGGCAAGTTCATCAAGTGCCCGGCCGCCGCCGCACCGGCCAAGCCGACCAAGTGCAAGGACGCCAAGGGCAAATTCGCCAAGTGCGGAACGCCGGGCGCCAAGCCGATCTGATCGCAGGCGTCTAGCCGAGCGCGCGGTTGAGCTCTAGGGCCAGCCGCACGCCGGCCTTCTTCAGTTGCAGGGCGACGGCGGCCTGGGCGGCTTGGTCATAGCCAGCGGACAGGGGGATGGGAGCGGTGTCGCTGGCGCAGCCCGGTTTGGAGCCGATCGTGTAGACGCTCGACTTGGCGATCTGGAAGCTTTCCATGGCCCAGGTCTTGGCGTCGCCTTTCTCCCAGGCCTTGCGCTGCGCGGGGGTGATGTCCGCCGCGAGCTTGGCCGCCAGCTTGGTCGGGTCGGGCTCGATGGCCTCGACCGCGATCGTGTCCCAATAGCTATGGAGGTTGACGGTTCGGGCTCCGCCTAGCGACAGCGGCACGCAGTTGCCGCCGCGGTCCTGGTTGTCGGCCGCGTGCAGGGGCTGGTGCAGGTCACCCACCAAGTGCAGCACGAACTTGAACGCCAGCAGGCGCTCGTCCGGATCGGTTTTGGGGTCGGCCAGTTCGGCCTCGAAGGCGTTCAGGCGCCCGACCACGCAGTCCTTCTCGGGGCCGGCGCTGGCGGGCGTCGCGCTGGCCGGAAAGCCGAAGCAAGCCGAGGCCAGGTCGGGGTGATCCAGCTCGACATCGACGAAGTGCCATTCGGTGGTTTGGCGATGGTCCTTTCGCCAGGCGTCCGCCCACGAGGCCCGCGCGCCAAGGTCCGATGGGGTCAGGGCGTCAGTATCGGCCGCCAGCAGAGCGTCCACGGCCGCCGCGGCCTTGGGCGTGAGGTAGCCTCGGGCGATGTCGGCCACCACGGCGTGGCCGGTGCGGCCCCAGGCCAAGGCCGAGCCGGGCAGGCCTGTGACGGTCAACAGGGCGGCGGCCAGCAGCTTCGAACGCATGACGATTCCTCGGGTCTGAGCTTGGCCTCATGCGCGCGCCGGCGCGCGGCCGCAAGAGGGGACCCATCGTTTGGGGCCGTGGCGACTCATGGTTTTGTCCGCCTATCGATCCGAGGGCGGAGGAGAGCTCGATCATGACGCCGGACGCCTTTATCGCCATCGCTAGCGGTCTGGCCATGGTCAAGGCCAAGACCGTGCTGGGCGCGGTGCGTTTCGCCGCCAGCGGCAAGACCTTCGCCACGGTCGGGTGGCCGCAAGCCGGATGGGCCGTGGTCAAGCTGGCCCCCGCCGACCAGCGCAGTCTCGTCTCGACCTGCGCCGGGTTCAGGCCCGAGCCGGGAGAGCGCGGGCGCAGGGGCGTGACGCTGCTGCATCTGTGCGACGTCAGTGAGGCCCAAGCCAATCGGGTTCTGGTCGCCGCCTGGCAAAACGCCCTGGCGCCGCAGCACACGGTCGCCAAGACCGGCTAGCCGCGCCATGTCGCAACCCGATCTCGCCGCCATGGCCGCGCTCCTGGAAGCCAGCGGCCAGTACCGGGTTCTGCGCAAGTTGGGCGAGCGCCCCGTGCTGGCGGTTCCAGAGGGTGAAAAGGTTCGCATCGGGCTGTTCGTCGATGTCGAGACCACGGGCCTGGACACCCGTCGCGATGAGATCATCGAACTGGCCATGATCCCGTTCCGCTACGGTCTCGACGGCCGCATCTACGAGGTGATGGCGCCCTTCCACGGCTATCGCCAGCCCACGCGTCCCATCTCCGCCGAGATCACGGCCCTGACCGGGATCGACGACGCCATGGTCGAGGGCCAGGTCATCGACCCCGAGGCGGTGGCGGCGTTCGCCGCGCCCGCGGCCTTGGTGATCGCCCACAACGCCAGTTTCGATCGCCGCTTGCTCGAGCGCTTCAGTCGGGTCTTTCAGACCAAGCCCTGGGCCTGCTCGATGAGCGAGATCGACTGGAAGGACGAGGGCCACGAGGGCGTCAAGCTCGCCTATCTCGCGGCCGGGGCGGGCTTCTTCTACGATCGTCACCGGGCGACCAGCGATTGCGCGGCGGCCATCGAGCTCCTGGCGCGGGATCTGCCCAAAAGCGGCCAGCCCGCCTTGGCGCGGCTCCTGGAGCGGGCGCGAACCTCCAACTGGCGCATCTGGGCGGAGAATTCGCCGTTCGCGATGAAGGACAAGCTCAAGGCCCGGGGCTATCGCTGGAGCGGGGACGACGCCCTGCCGTCGCGCTGCTGGTATGTCGATGTCGCCGAAGCCGACAAGGACGCCGAGCTGCTGTTCCTGCGCCAGGAGATCTACGGCGGCGACATAGACCCGCTCACCCGCAAAATCGACGCTTACGACCGGTTTTCCGATCGGTGTTGATCGCTACCGCCTAGGATTTGCGATCTCACCATTGTTCGTTAGGGTTGTGGCTCTGGGGAGGGCTGCGCCATGGGTTGGTACGACGATGAAGAGCAGGCCGCCTGGCTGCCGCAATGGGCGATCACGCCCCTGATGTGGGTGAGCTGTCTGGCCGTCGCCATCGCGCCGTCCGCGATCATCATCAGCCTGGTTCAGTTGGTGCTGCATGCCCGACCCGCGCCCGTCGTGCTTGGAGCCTATCTCGTATCGGCGGCCTTGATGGTCGCGGCGGTCAAGCCCTGGTCCATCCGCTAGGGGGCCGCAGGGGTCTCAGCGTCGAAGAAACAGGGCCGCGATTGGGTCCTCTGGTCGTCGCCATACGTGGCCCCGCCGCGCGAATGTCTTCAAGGGGGCCGCTTTGCCGCAGGGGGGGGCAGCTTCATGGGCCAGCCTTGCGGCATACTGACAACATATATACCTTGGTCGCACCTAATCAGGAGGCCGAGGTGGGCAAGGACGCGGTTTTCACCATGAAGCTTGAGCCCCAACTGCGCGACGCATTCATCGCCGAAGCTCAAGCGGCGCATCGACCGGCCGCCCAGATCGTCCGCGACCTGATGCGCGACTACATCGCGCGCCAACATCAGGAGCGCGATCACGACGCCTTTGTCCGCGCCAAGGTCGAAACGGCGCGGCGTGATCGTGAGGCCGGGCTGAGCGCCTCGAACGGTGAGGTGGAAGCCCGGTTCGCAGCGCGGCGTCTCGCGCTTGAAGGAAGGGCGGATGAGGCCGACGCGTGAAGGTGCGATGGACCGCCACCGCCCAGCAAGATCGTCTCGACGTCATGGACTACATCGCCATCGAAAGCCCGCGTGCGGCGCTTCGGATGGACCTGTTATTCTCGGACGCGGCCGCTTCCCTGGCCGAATTTCCGATGCGGGGGCGGCCAGGTCTGGTCAGCGGAACGCGTGAGCTCTTCCCACACGAGGCCTACCGACTGGTCTACGAGGTCGATGGTGACACGGTGTGGATCCTGACCCTGGTCCATACCGCGCGGCAATGGCCGCCCTTGCGCGACTAAAACCAAGACCGCGCCATCAACGGCGGTTCGCGCAATCGCGACGGTTTCGGGATTTCGGTCACCAACCGCGCCAGAACCGGATCTGGAGCGGGTTTAACCGCCGTAGGCGATTTTTGACCTACGCCAGAGTCTCGCAGGGCCCCGCGCCGCATGCCGCGAGTCGGGGGCGGGACCCGGCGCATGACGCCCACCAAGCTCCTTATCGGCCAGATCCTCGCGGTCTTCGCGATCATGATCCTTGGCGTCTGGTCATCGACCCAGTGGGCCGCCGCGATGCTGGGCTATCAGCCACAGCTGGGGGCGCCTTGGGCGACGCTGCTGGGCCAGCCTGTCTACCGGCCCTGGCAACTGTTCGACTGGTGGTATCACTACGAGGCCTATGCGCCTTTGGTCTTCGACAAGGCCGGTCTTCTGGCCGGCACCAGCGGGTTCCTGGGCTGCGCCTGCGCCATTGTGGGCTCGCTCTGGCGGGCCCGCCAGAGTGGCCGGGTCACCACCTATGGCTCGTCGCGGTGGGCCACGACCGATGAAGCGGCCGCGGCCGGGCTCTTCAAGGATGACGGCGTCTTCCTGGGCCGCCTTGGCGCCAGCTATCTGCGCCACGCCGGTCCCGAGCACGTCATGGCCTTTGCCCCGACCCGGTCGGGCAAGGGCGTGGGCTTGGTCGTTCCAAGCCTGCTGTCCTGGACCGGCAGCGCCGTCGTCCACGACATCAAGGGCGAGAACTGGACGCTGACGGCCGGTTGGCGGGCGCGGTTCTCCCATTGCCTGCTATTCAATCCGACCGACGCGCGCTCGGCGCGCTACAATCCGCTGCTGGAAGTGCGCAAGGGCCCCGACGAAGTCCGCGACGTCCAGAATATCGCCGACGTGCTCGTCGATCCGGAAGGGGCTCTGGAGCGCCGGTCGCACTGGGAAAAAACCAGCCACAGCCTGCTGGTCGGCGCGATCCTCCACGTCCTTTACGCCGAGGAGGAAAAGACCCTCGCCCGGGTCGCCACCTTCCTCTCCGACCCCCAGCGCTCCTTCGCCCACACCCTACGCCGGATGATGGCCACCAACCACCTGGGCACGCCCGAGGCACCCAAGGTTCACCCCGTGGTCGCCAGCGCGGCCCGCGAGGTCCTCAACAAGTCGGAGAACGAGCGCAGCGGCGTGCTCTCAACCGCCATGTCGTTCCTGGGGCTCTATCGCGACCCGACCGTCGCCCTGACGACGTCGGCCTGCGATTGGCGCATCGCCGATCTCGTCGACGCGCCATCGCCGGTCACCCTCTACCTGGTCATCCCGCCGTCCGACATCTCG
>JAHINZ010000232.1 GCA_018895795.1 Alphaproteobacteria bacterium | reverse complement strand
GGCGACGATCTCGTCGCCATAGCCCGTGTGGGTGAAGCGCTCGGGCTGGTAGATCGGCGGATACAGCGGCGTGGCGTCCAGGCCGTTGAACGTCTTCAGGCGGTCGGCCACCACCTGGGAGTTGGTGAACACCGCCCGCGCTTCCGAGATCGCCCGCGTATCGAGCGCCCGCAGATTGTCGCGGATGGCGCGGTGATGAACGTCGTCGGGCATGCCGCGATAGGGCGTGTCCCACAGGTCGTAGAAGGTGCGGATGTGGTGGATGAACCACAGCACCTTGTTGGGGTGATCCACGACATAGGCCGGCGGCCGGAAGGCGATGACCCGATCGCATGATTGGGTCAGGTCCAGCAGACGCCAGGCGGCGATCTGGTCCAGGATCTGATTGGGATCGTCGACGAACGGCAGATTGAAGCGCTCGACCTCATAGCCCGCCTCGCGCAGCTTCTCTTCAAGCCACTCGACGATGAACCGCGCGCCGCCATTGATGAAGGGCACGATCGAGGACAGGAGAACGATCCGCATTGGCTAAACGAGAACCTGATCCAGCGCGTCGACGATCCGGTCGATATCAGCCTCTGTCAGCCCCGCATGCGTCGGCAGGTTCATGCCGTCGGCGGCGCACTCGTCGGCCATCGGCAGCGGCACGCTATCCAGCCCCTCATACGGGGGCAAGACGTGCATCGGATAGAACACCGGCCGGGTCTCGATGCCCAGGGCGTCGAGATCCTTCATCACCTGATCGCGCGACTTGCTGAGCTTGTCGCTGAGCCGCACCGTGTACATCCAGAACACATGCTCGGCGAAGTCCTCGACATGCGGAATGGTCAGGCGGTTGCCCAGACGCGCCAGCTTGGCGTTGTAGAGGTCGGCCACGCCGCGACGCGCGGCCAGGTGATGCTCGACCCGCTCCAACTGGGCCAGGCCGATGGCGGCCTGGATATTGGTCATGCGATAATTGTAACCGACAACCGGGAACCAGTAGCGACGCGCCGGGTCCATCCCCTGCCCCCGATACAGGCGCAGCCGCTCGGCCAGTTCGCCGTCATCGGTGGTGACCATGCCGCCTTCGCCGGTGGTGATGATCTTGTTACCGAAGAAGCTGAAGGTGGCGCAGTCGCCCAGCGAGCCGGTCATGCGGCCCTTGTACTTGGCGCCCACCGCCTCGGCGGCGTCCTCGACGACCTTGATCCCGTGGCGACGCGCGATCTCCATCACCGGATCCATGTCAACGGGCTGGCCATAGACGTGAACAGGCATGATCGCCTTGGTGCGGGACGTGATCAGCGCCTCCAGCTTGGCCGGGTCAAGGTTGAAGGTGCGCGGATCGTTGTCGATCAGCACCGGCGTCGCGCCGCAATAGGTCACCGCATTGGCCGAGGCGATATAGGTCAGACTGGGAACGATGACCTCGTCGCCCGGCCCGATGCCCAGGGCCACCAGGGCGAGGTGAAGCGCCGTGGTGCCGTTATTGACGGCGACGGCGTGCTTGACGCCGCAATAGGCCGCGAAGGCCGCCTCGAACTCGCCGATGAACCGGCCCAGCGAGGAGATCCAGGTGGTGTCGATGCACTCGAGCACATATTTGCGCTCGTTGCCGTCCAGCACGGGCGCGGCGACGGAAATACGGGGCGGCTTGGGGCTCGTCGGATTGTTCATCGCCGATCTCCTTGAAGTCTGGCCGGAACGCCGAACGCCACGACGGCGTCGGGCAGATCGCGCAAGATAACGGCGCCCGCGCCGACGATCGTATCCGCGCCGACCGTAATATTGGGAATGGCCCGGGCGCCGACGCCCAGGAAGGCGCGCTCGCCGATCCGCACGCCGCCCGCCAACGCCGAGGCGGGGCCCAGATGACAGGCCGCGCCCAGGCGACAATCATGGTCGACGACGGCGCCGGTATTGATGATCACCAGATCGCCGACCTGGGTCTCGGCATTGATCACCGCGCCCGCCATGATCGCCACGCCCACGCCGAGCTGGGCGGACGGCGACACGACGGCGGACGGGTGGATCGCCTTGACCAGATCGAAGCCCTGCTCGCGCAGGCCTCGCGCCAGCTTGAAACGCAGAGCGTTGTCGCCGATCGCCACGAAGGCCTGGGTCAGGCCCTCGCCACGGAGGCGCGACAGCACGCTGTCGTCGCCGACGACCGGCACGCCGGCCACCTGCCGCGGCGTCGGATCGGCGTCGATCACCGCCGCGACTTTGTGGCCCGCGGCCCGCAAGCTTTCGATGACCACCTTGGCGTGGCCCCCGCCGCCCAGGATAACGACGCCCGTGGTCATTTCGCCCGACGTCGAACGATATCGGCCTCGACCATCTCGCTGATCAGGCTTTCCAACGTGGTGGTCGCCGACCAGCCCAGACGCGCCTTGGCCTTTGCGGGATCGCCCAGCAGTAGGTCGACCTCGGCCGGACGCATGAACTTCTCGCTGGTCGTGACATAGTCGCGATAGTCCAGGCCGGCCGTCGCGAAGGCGATCTCGCACATCTGCCGCACTGTGGCGGTGCGGCCCGTGGCGACCACGTAGTCGTCGGGCTGATCCTGCTGCAACATCATCCACATCGCCTCGACATAGTCCTTGGCGTGGCCCCAGTCGCGCTTGGCGTCCAGGTTGCCCAGCTCAACCTTGTCGGCCTGGCCTAGCTTGATGGCGGCCACCGCGTCGGTGACCTTGCGGGTCACGAACTCGATGCCGCGCAACGGGCTCTCATGATTGAACAGAATGCCGCACGAGGCGTGCATGCCGAAACTCTCACGGTAGTTCACCGTCATCCAGTGGGCGTACATCTTGGCCACGGCATAGGGCGAGCGCGGATAGAACGGCGTGGTCTCCGACTGGATCGGCTCTTGCACCAGACCGTACATCTCCGACGATGAGGCCTGATAGAACCGCGTCTGCGGGCATTCTAGACGCACCGCCTCGAGAAGGCTGGTCGCGCCAAGGCCCGTGACCGCCCCCGTCAGGTGCGGCTGGTCCCAAGAGGCGCCCACGAAGCTCTGGGCGGCCAGGTTATAGACCTCGTCCGGCTGCAGACGGCGGACCAGTCGAGCCAGGCCGCCCGCGTCGAGCAGATCGCCCAGTTCCAACCGCACATCGTCATAGACGCCGATCCAGCGCAGGCGATCACCGATCACGTCGGCCGAAGCCGAACGGCGCAACATGCCGTGAACCGTATAGCCCTTCTCGAGCAGCAGCTTGGCCAGATAGGCCCCGTCCTGCCCGGTCACGCCCGTGATCAATGCGGTCTTAGCCATGCACCTGGTCAATTCCTGAGGGCGAGAGGGTCTGACTACACTATTGGCTCGGTTTGGAAAGCGGCGAGGCGCGGTTCAGGCCGTCCGCCGCCCCGCGCCCGAAAACCCTCTCGAATCCGGGGGTTGGAAACCGCGCCCTATTCCTCGCGCATCGTGGTGCGCAGCGAGGCGCCCAGGGGCTGGAACAGGTACTGCAGCAGGGTGCGCTCGCCGGTCGGCACAATCACCTCGGCGGGCATGCCGGCCGTCAGACGGCTTCTCACGTCCTTGGGCAACTGACGCGTATCGACCGTGACGACACCCAGGAAATAGGCGCTCTTGGCGGCTTCATCGACCAGGCGATCGTTCGAGATCGAGATCAGTTTGCCGCTGAGCACCGGGATCTTGCGCGAGTGGAAGGCCGGCAGGCGAACCTCCGTCGTCATGCCCAGGTGAATGTTGTCGACATCGGTCGGCGCAAAGTGGGCCTGGATGACCAGGGCCTCGTCATTGGGGGCGATATCGACCAGCGGCTCGCCCGCCCGCACGACCGCGCCCTCGGTGAAGAAGCGCAGGTTCTGCGCCACGCCATTGACCGGAGACAGGATCCTGACGCGCTTCTGAGCGTCGGCCGCCACGATCTCGCGCTCGGTGACTTCCGACAGCTTGACGCGCACTTCGCTAATGTTCTGGCTGACTTCTTCGAAGAACTGCTGACGGATCTGGCGGATCTTGAGCTGGGTTTCGCCCATGCCCTGCACGGCCTTGGAGCGATCGGCGATCAGCCGACCAATCGAGCCCGACAGGGACGCCTGCTCGCGTTCCAGCGCCAGCAGGCGCGGACGCGGCACCAGACCCTTGTCATAGATCGTCTGCAGGTCCTTCAGCTCCGAGCGGATCAGGTCCAACTGCTCGCTCAGCCCCTGGGACTGACGCTCGATGCCGTCGATCTCGCTCTGATACTGGCTTTTCTGAGCGTTCATCAAGTCGGTCTGGCCCTGCAGGGTCTGGCGACGTTCGTTGAACTGGGCGCGCTCATCGGCGATGGCGCCGGCGACCTGAGGATCGCTCTGCTGCCGCAACAGCTCGGCCGGGAAGGCGATCGTGGCGCGCTGGTCGCGCTCGGCGAGCAGACGGGCTTCCTGGGCCTTCAGCGCCACATACTGGCTGCGGGTGATGCCCATGGCCGCGTTGGCCTGGGTCGGATCCAGCTCGAACAGCAGCTGGCCGGCGCGGACATGTTCGCCCTCGCGCACCAGGATCTTGCGCAGCATGCCGCCTTCCAGGTGCTGGATGGTCTTGCGGTTGCCCTCGCTGGACACCGTGCCATGCGCGATCACGGCGC
>JAHINZ010000231.1 GCA_018895795.1 Alphaproteobacteria bacterium | reverse complement strand
CGATGATGCTGGACGCCGCCGCCCAAGGCCTTGGCGTCGCCCTGGCCCGCAGCGGCCTGTCCGAACGCGACATCCGCGACGGCCGGCTCGTGCGGCCGCTGAAGGGCGCGGTCGATGTCGACACCGGCCACCACTTCGTCTGGCGGGCCGACAACCCGAAGCTGGCCCGCATTCTCAGGCTGCGCGACTGGTTCCTGGCCGAGACGGCGAGCGGGCGGGACGCCCAGCCTGCGGCAGGATGACCCCCAGCCCCGCCATAGTTTCGGCCACGGCCTGATCCAACGGCGTGTGCGGCTCGGCCCCCAGGAAGTCGACCAGACGGCGATTGTCGAGACGGGCAGGCTGACGCCACAGCGGCTTCATCTCGATCATTTCGCGCATCGTCTCGTTGAACGGCGCGATCAGCGCCAGAACGCCCCAAGGCAAGGCCCGGATCGGCAGTTTGGGCGCGCCGGCCACGCGCCGGACCGCCGAGGTCATCGCTGTCCCATCCGCGTCCCACTGGCCGTCAAAATGGAAGCGGGCGAAGACCGGCAGGTCCTGTTCGCGATCGACCAGACGGGCGAAGGTCTCGGCCACATCCGGCAGATAGGCCCAGGCGTGGCCAATGCCGCGCTGGCCCGGATAGGTCATCGCCTTGAGCGGCTTGCCGGGGGTCACCAGCCCTTGACAAAACCAGTTGGCGCCAGCGCGGGGCCCGAAATAGTCACCGGCCCGCAGGATCAACGAGCGCACGCCCCGCGCCGAGGCCGCCTCCAGCCGCGCTTCCATATCGACCCGGATCTTGCCCTTACGGGTCTTGGGCTTCTGGGGCGAGGCCTCGGCCAGCAGCGGATAGGCGTCAGAGCCATAGTTGTAGATCGTGCCCGGCAGCAGGATGCGCGCGCCGCTGACCTGGGCCGCCGCCAGGGTGTTGTCGATCATCGGCAGGACCAGCCGTTTCCAGCCGCGATAGCCCGGCGGATTGACGGCGTGGACGATGATGTCGACGCCGCGCGCGGCCTCGACCACCGTGTCGCGGTCCATGGCGTCGCCGACGACATAGCGCCAGTCTGATCGGCGGGGGGCCTTGGAGGGATCGCGGACGAGGGCGCGGATGGTCCAGCCGTGGCGGGCCAGGGCGAGGGCGGTCTCAGCGCCGACGCCGCCTTGGGCGCCGATCACGAGAGCGATGCGGGACTTCGAAACGGTCATGGCGATCTCCTGTTGTTCGCAGTCCAAGGATCGCCGTTCCATTGATGAAAAGAAATTGTCAGGAATGACCAATCGGATAGTCTAAAATATATGAACCACCCCCCGACCGATCCGATCGACTGGGAACGCCAACGGGCGTTTTTGGCGGTGCTCCGCGAGGGCAGCCTGTCGGGCGCCGCTCGCATGCTGGGCGCGGCCCAACCGACCGTCCGTCGCCGGGTCGAGGATCTGGAGCGGCAGATGGGCGTGGCCTTGTTCACCCGCTCGCCCGCCGGCTTGACCCCCACCGCCCTGGCGCGCGAACTCTCGGCCCATGTCGAGGCCATGGCGGCGGCGGCGGCGTCGTTCGCGCGCGCGGCTTCCGGCGCGGCCGGATCGACGGCGGGCGCGGTGCGGATCAGCGCCAGCGAGGTGGTCGGGGTCGAGGTGCTGCCGCCGATGCTGGCGGCGTTGCAGACCGCCTATCCAGGACTGGTGATCGAGCTGAGCCTCAGCAACCGCAGCGAGGACCTGTTGCGGCGTGAGGCCGACATCGCCGTGCGCATGACCCGCCCCTTGCAGGACGCCCTGGTGGCCCGACGCGTGGGCGCGATCCCTCTGGGCTTTCACGCCCATAGGCGGTTGCTGGACGCTCTGGGTCGCCCCGCCAGCCTGGAGGCGGCCAAGGCCTTGCCGTTGATCGGCTACGAGTCCGAGACCATGGGGGTGCGCGCCGTCAAGGCGCTGGGGCTGGATCTGCGCCGGGAGGACTTCGCCTTTCGCACCGATAGCGACCTGGCGCAGTTGGCGGCGATCCGTGCGGGCGTCGGGGTGGGGATCTGTCAACTCGGCCTCGCGGCCCGCGACCCGATGCTGGAGCGCGTGCTGCCGGACTTCACCTTCGATCTCGAAACCTTCGTGGTCACCCATGAGGACCTGCGCGATGTGCGCCGCGTGCGGCT
>JAHINZ010000230.1 GCA_018895795.1 Alphaproteobacteria bacterium | reverse complement strand
CGCCCGGTCGGCATTCTGCATGTCCACGATCTGCTGCGGGCGGGCATTATCTAGGCGACAGTCACATTTCGACAATCGATGTCATGTGAGAACGCTAGCCGCGATGGTCCCCGGCGGCTAAAGCGACGTTCTCAACTATGATGCGAGCCCCGATGTTCTCCGCTCCCCGCTCTGACCTCGTTCCCAACACCGCCGCCTATGAGAACGAGCCGCTGGTCAAGGCCACGGGCTTTCGGGAATACGACGCGCGCTGGCTGTTCGGCCCCGACATCAACCTGCTGGGCATCCAGGCCCTGGGCCTGGGTCTGGGGACCTATATCCACGAGTTGGGCCTGTCGAAGATCGTGGTCGGCCACGACTTCCGCTCCTATTCGTCGTCGATCAAGAACGCCCTGATGCTGGGCCTGATCAGCGCCGGCTGCGAGGTCCATGATATCGGCCTGGCCCTGTCGCCCACCGCCTATTTCGCCCAGTTCGACCTGGATATCCCCTGCGTGGCCATGGTCACCGCCAGCCACAACGAGAACGGCTGGACCGGCGTCAAGATGGGCGCCCAGCGTCCCCTCACCTTCGGGCCCGACGAGATGGGCCGCCTGCGCGACATCGTGCTGGGCGGAGCCTTCGTGGAACGCGACGGCGGCAAGCTGATCCGCGTCGAGGGCGAGGCCGAGCGCTTCATCGCCGACGTCGCCAAGCGCGCCAGCATCACCCGCCCCCTGAAGGTGATCGCCGCCTGCGGCAACGGCACGGCCGGAGCCTTCGCGGTCGATGCGCTGCAGCGCATGGGCGTCAGCGACGTGATCGGCATGGACACCGAGCTCGACTACACCTTCCCCAAATACAATCCCAACCCGGAAGACGTGGAGATGCTGCACTCCATGGCCGCGGCCGTGCGCGAACATGGCGCGGACCTGGCCTTCGGCTTCGACGGCGACGGCGATCGCTGCGGCGTGGTCGATGACGAGGGCGAGGAGATCTTCGCCGACAAGATCGGCCTGATGCTGGCCCGCGACCTGGCCCCGCTGAACCCGGGCGCGACCTTCGTGGTCGATGTGAAGTCGACGGGGCTCTACGCCACCGACCCGATCCTGGCCCAGCACGGCTGCAAGGTGATCTACTGGAAGACCGGCCACAGCTACATCAAGCGCAAGAGCGCCGAGGTCGGGGCCCTGGCCGGCTTCGAGAAGAGCGGCCACTTCTTCATGAACGGCGATCTGGGCTACGGCTATGACTGCGGCCTGACCGCCGCCGCCGCCGTCCTGGCCATGCTGGACCGCAATCCCGGCCAGAAGCTGTCGGACATGCGCAAGGCCCTGCCCGTCGCCTTCACCTCCCTGACCATGAGCCCGCACTGCGGCGACGAGGTGAAGTACGGCGTCGTCGACGACGTGGTGCAGGAATATCAGGACCTGTTCGCGGCCGGCGGCCAGATCCTGGGCCGCAAGATCACCGAGGTCATCACCGTCAACGGCGTGCGCGTGCACCTGGAAGACGGCTCGTGGGTTCTGGTCCGCGCCTCATCCAACAAGCCGGAGATCGTGGTGGTCGTTGAGAGCACCGGTTCCGAAGACGACATGCGCGCCCTGTTCCGCCAGGAAGTGAAGCCGCGCCTCGGCGACCGGGTCGGCAGGTACAACCAGGAAATCTAGGCGGCCCGACGACCAACAGGGTGGCGTCGGTGACCGTGGTTACGGCGTCGATGGTCGCGACGGCGGCCAGATCTTCGACCGTCCCGTCCAGCACCGGAACGGCGCAGCCGGGCAATTCGACGGCTTCTCCGGCTTTCAGCAACCGCAGCTCGACTTACGCGTCGGCAGCGGTGGTCAACACCGTGGGCGAGAACGCGGCCATCAGGATCTCGCGCTGTTCGTTTGCGCTCCAACGCCGACGCCGCTCCGGCCCCGACATCAACGTCACATGGGCCATGCTGCACAGCTATGAGCGCTCATAAGGTCTCCTTACGAGAGGTAACCATCCGGCGTAGGCCGCAGGCAGTGGCGGTTCAGCGGAACAGGTTCGGATCCTGCCTGTAGGCTTCGAGCAGGGCCTGGAGCTCCTCGACGCCTTCGTCGGTGAACGCCTTGATGCTGTCCTCGCCGAGCCCGTAGACCCTGATGACGCCATCCTCGGGCTCCATGCCGATGGAGATGTCGTGTAGGAGGTCCTCGTCGACGCCGAGCTCCTGGGCGACGGCGGCGATGACGGTGACGGCGTAGACCTTATTGCGTTGCAT
>JAHINZ010000229.1 GCA_018895795.1 Alphaproteobacteria bacterium | reverse complement strand
CCGGCGCCGTGGCGGCCGGCAGCGTCTTCAGCGGCGCGATGTCCGCGATCGTCTTGTACTCGCCCACGTGGCCCAGACCCGGCAGGGTCAGGCCGTAGGTGAAGTTCGCGACCCGATAGGCCTTGCCCTTGCCAGCCACCGTCTTGCCGCTGTCGCGAAAGCGGGCGAACACCGGCGTGTTGGACGCCACGGCATTGTCGAAGCCGACCTGGGTAAAGACGTTGTCCTCCGCCGAGATGACCACGCCGGCCTTGGAGACGTTCTCGAAGCGGACGTTCTTGCCCCACAGGCTGTCGCTGTAGCCCTTGTCGATCTCGATGCCGACGGGTGTGTTCCTGATCGCGACATTGACCAGGGTCAGGTCGACCTCGTGCTCGCGGATCGCCGCGTCGCGCTGGCCGTCGAAAGTTGAGTCCACCAGGGTGAACTGCCAGGCGGGCGAGGTCTTCTCGGTGACAATGCCGTAGCGGCCGCCGTGGAAGTGCACGTCCTCCATGATGTTGCCGGCCTGGTAGACGCCGGCGAAGCCCGAGCCCAGGCGGAAGTCCATGTGGCTGAGGAAGGCGTGTTGGGCCATGCGGAACCGGACCGCCGCCGCGGCCGGATTGCCCGCGCCAATCTCGACATCGACGTTGCTCAACGCCGAATAGAAGGTCCCGGAGTTGGCGTCACGCACCTCGTCCCTAGCGGGGACCACCGTCGGCACCGGAACCGGAACGCGGCCAACGCTATACTGATCGCCTCCGGTGAACACGATCATCGTGCTCACGCCCTTCTGAAATCCGGGAGTGTTAGCCGACAGCACGAAGACGGGACGCGTGGCGCCGACGCCGAAGATGCGCACGCCCGGCGGCACCAGAATACTGTGGGTCAGACGGTAGCGACCGGACGGCAGGAACACCACGCCATGACCGGTCTTATCGCGGGCCGCGTCGATCGCGCGCTGAACGGCGCCTGTATCATCGGTTCGACCGTCGCCGACGCCGACGACGCTGATCGCACGCGGTTCGTCGGGCGCGGTAAGAAGAACAGACCGGGTCTCGCCCATCGCCGCTTCCGCTGACGATGCACCCAGGATCGCCGCCACCAGAATGACTACGCTCATGCCGCTTCCTTGAGTTTCCTCGACTACGGATAAGGCGTGGAGAGCGGCTCGCCATCCGCGACCTTGGTCGTAGTTCACGCTCTTTCAGCTTGGCTCTAGAACCGTGGTTCCACCCGATTGGGCGCCCCGCCGACCTCGACACTCTGGTTGTCGATCACCCCAAGGAAGCCGCTTGCAGCAGACTCACAGCCACACCGATCGCGCGCCCGTCGCGGTGATTATCATGGGCGTTAGCGGGAGCGGGAAATCGACTCTCGGTCCGGTTCTCGCTCGCGCCCTCAACTGCGCGTTTCTTGATGGGGATGACTTTCACGACGCCGCAGCCGTCCTCAAGATGAGCGCCGGCCACCCCCTGGGTGATGACGACCGCTGGCCTTGGCTCGATCGACTGGGTTGCGCCATCGGCCAAGCGCTGGCGCGAGACGAAAGCGTCGTGGCGGCCTGCTCGGCTCTGCGGCGGGGCTATCGCGACCGCCTTCGCGCCGCCATCCAGGCGCCCACGCGCTTTGTCCTGCTCGAAGCAAACCCCGACGAACTCCAGCGCCGCCTCAAACATCGAACCGGCCACTACATGCCCGCCAGCTTACTGGACAGCCAATTGGCCGCCTTGGAGCATCCCGAAGCCGACGAAGCGGCCACGCTGCTCGCCGCAGGCGCGCCGCCGGAGCAACTGCGCGACGCCGCGCTGGCCTGGCTGGCGGCAAGCGTCCGTCAAGGCGGCTGAATAGAGCGCCCTGTCACGGCATAAGCCGCTTTCGTCCTTGCGATAGATGCCAGCGCATGGCCAGGGCGGCGCCATCTCCGTCGCGCGCCCGGATCGCCTCCACCACCATCTCATGCTCCCGCATCATCTCGCGGATCGCCTCCGGCGGCCGCGAGCGCGAGATATCGACGCCCGCGCGCATGATCCGATCGACGTTGGATTGCAGCGCATCAAAGGCGATCAGGAACGCGGGGTTGGCGGTGGCCAGCACGATGCGGCGGTGCAACTCCATATCTTCCAAGTGCGCCGGCGCATTGGAAAGCAGCGCCGCGCGTAATTCCGCGAGGCCCTCCTCGATGCTGGCCATCTCTTCGGCGGATCGACGCGCGGCCGCGAGGCGCGCCGCCTCGGCCTCAAGCACGAATCGCACTTCATAACTCCCCAGCGTGGAAGGCAACTCGGAGAGCGGCATATAGGCGCTTAGCCTGTCAGACGGGCGGCTCTTTACAAACGACCCCGCCCCACGTCGTGCCTCGGTAATGCCGTCAGCCGCCAGGCGGACCAACGCTTCGCGCACGACGGTGCGCGACATACCAAACATCTCGGTCAGGCGAGCTTCGGACGGCAAGCGATCGCCGATCGCTAGTCCGTCGGCGTTGATCATTTCCACGATGCCGGTATACGCCCGGTCAGCCAGGCGCCCCTCGCTCATCCCTCGGTCTCCACTTCAAATATCGCAATCATCGCGTCTTTCGGGCCCGATAGAAAGCGGCCGTGGAGCTCCTCCCACGATAGGTCGATGATATAGACGGCGGCTTCCCAGCTGACCCAACTCCCCTGACCGGAGCGAGATCGTCTCGACCTCGACCAAAGTCCATCAGGCAATGCCACCCTGTGCTCTTCGGTCTAAGGCGAATCCCCCCCGACCGGCTCGCGCCGACCAGCAGTTGATCTTCAGACCTCACCAGCCCAACGAAACCTGTATGACAGATTTTGACGTTACGCGCTACGCGATGCAATGTTCACGCTCACATTGGCAAAATCACTTGAATTTGTCCGACAGATATTCCTATCCTCTGCAAATGCGACCCGGATCGACGAACGACGATCGGCAGGCAAAAAAACGGGCGCCGCATCGTCGCAAGACGGGTGCGTGGGGATGAAACAGAAGGGTTCAGGAATGACTACGACGGAAGTCCGCGTTATCGAGCGGGATCTGGAGACGGCGCTTGGCGGGCTCACGCCGACCCAAATGAAGGTCCTGGAGGGCGTCAACTCAGGGCTGCTCAACAAGCAGATCGCCTTCGACCTCGGCATCGCGGAGGCCACTGTTAAGGCTCACATGACCGCATTGATGCGCAAGCTCAACGTTCACAACCGCACCCAGGCCGCGATCGCGGCCCAAGCCCTGGTGCATGGACTGCGGTCAGCCGGCCGATAGGCGCCCAATCGACGACGCTCGACACACTCCGTTTTGCAACCGAGTGGCGCGGGCGGTTGGACGAAGCTAAGAACTGCAGGTCGCTATTTGACTTTAACGCGCCGCATCAACACTCTGAAATTAAGCCGCATTTTCAAGTTGAACCGCGCGATATGATCTGAAAAAGCCGACAATTTGACGCGGAATGACGCCGCCACCGCT
>JAHINZ010000228.1 GCA_018895795.1 Alphaproteobacteria bacterium | reverse complement strand
TTCCAGGTGCGGTTCCGCTGGAAGAAGAACTCGGTGGCCTTCTGGGACAACCGCTGCACCTGGCACCAGGCGATCTGGGACTATTTCCCCGACACGCGCACCGGCTATCGGGTGACGATCGCCGGCGACAAGCCGTTCTGATCACATCGTGCGTGTAGCGCCGCCGTGCGAAACGGCGGCGCTTGGCGGCTTTGGAGCGGAACGCCGCGCCCCAGGACGAGCGCGGTGGTTTGGCTATTCGCGGGTGAAGTCCGCCGGCACCTGCGGATCGGCGCCGGCTTTGCCCCACAGCACGATCTCGTTGCCCCAGGGGTCGCGGAAGGCGTGGTTATAGCCGTTGAATTCCTTCCAGTAGTGGTTCTTCCAGAGCACGGTCGCGCCCAGGTCCTCGGCGGTCCCCAGGATGCGGTCGGCGCTGTCGTCGTCGCTGATCAGCACCCAGACGCGTGGCTTGCGGCCGTCGGCGCTGAGCTTGCGCGGCTCGACGCCCTCGGGCTCCGGGTGGGGACGGGCGTTGGCGGCCTTGAAGATCCCCAGGTGCAGATTGCCGATCTCGCTGTCGGTCCCGTCCGGCTTGGGGAAGAAGCCGCCCGGCACCATGCGGTGATAGAGGCCTTCGGGCCGAGCGTCGTTCTGCCAGCCAAAGACCTTGGCGTAGAAGTCGCCGGCGGCCGAGGGATCGTCCGAGGCCAGATCGACGAAAATCAGGGTGTTGGGCTTGGTCACGGTTGGGATCTCGCGGTGAAGGGTCAGGCTTCAAAGCCGATGGAGAGGGTGGTGGCCTTCCAGGCGTCGATGTCTGCCTGCAGGGCGGCGGCGGCGTAGCCGGCGTATTTCAGGGCGTCCTCGCCCAGCAGCAGGTGCAACGGCGGGTCATCGACGTCGGCGACGCTGAGGATCGCCAGAGCTGCCTTGGCCGGGTCCCCAGGTTCGTGGCCGGCGTGGTCGGCCATGATCCGCTCGGCGTCGCGCGCTAGGCCATCATAGTCAGGGATCTTGGTCTTCACGATGGTCTTGGAGCCCGACGCGAAGTCGGTGCGCAGGCCGCCGGGCGCGACGTTGACGACCTTGATCCCCAATTCGGCGACTTCGGCGGCCAGGGTTTGGGTCAGGCCTTCCAGCGCCCACTTACTGGCGCAATAGATACCGGTGCCGGCCCAGGCCGCGAGGCCCGAGACCGAGGTGATGTTGATGATGCGTCCCGAGCGACGCGCGCGCATGGCGGGCAGCACGGCTTTCAGCATCGACAGAGGACCGAGGACATTGGTCTCGAACTGGGCGCGGACTTCGTCGAGCGAGGCTTCCTCGACCGCCCCAACCAGCCCATAGCCGGCGTTGTTGACCAGAACGTCGATCCCGCCTGTCAAGGCTTCGGCCGCAGCGACCCCGAGGCGGACGGCGACCTCGTCGGTGACATCCAGCACCAGAGCGTGGGCGCGGCCGGGCGCCAGCGCCTCGAACACGTCTGCGGCCTCGGGCTTGCGCGCCGTGCCGACGACGATGTCGCCGCGCGCCAAGGCGGCCTGGGCGATTTCGCGCCCGAGGCCGCCGGAGACGCCGGTAATCAGCCAGGTCTTGGTCATCGGTTCGCCTCAGTAGGGCTTGTCGCCCTTGACCCACAGCCGGTGCATGGTCCGGAAATACTGGGTGTCGTCATAGAGTGTGCCGGTGTGCAGGGTGCAGCGGTTGTCCCACATCAGCAGGTCGCCAGCCCGCCACTTGTGGCGATAGACGAACTGGTCCTGGGTCATGAACTCGACCAGTTCGTCGAGCAGGGCCAAGCCGGCGGGACCCGGCATGCCGATCACCTCGGTCACCGTTCCGGTCGAGGGCCACAGCGCCTTTCGGCCGTCGGCCGGGTGCGTGCGGATCAGCGGGTGCTCGACATCGGGATTGGCGGCTTCCATTTCCGGCGACAGCGTCTGCTGGTCGCCAAATTGGCGGGTGGCCATGAAGTGCTTGTAGCTGTGATGCAGCCGCAGGGTTTCCAGCAAGGCCTGCCTGTCGGCGGGCAGGGCGTTCCAGGCGGCGCAGCCGTCGGCTAGCAGTGTGTCTGAACCCTCTTCGGGGACCTCGACCGCGTAGAGCATGGTCAGCATGACCGGCTCGGGCTTGTAGCTGTAGTCGGTGTGCCAGCCCACGCCGTCGTTGTGGGCGCCGATCGGCTGCCCGTCCACAACCCGGTTGGAGAGGATGAAGATCTTCGGATAGCCGGGCAGGGTGAAGCGCGTCTGGGTGTGGTCTTCAGGATCACCGAAGCGACCGATGAACCGCATCAGGTCGTCGGGCGACATCTTCTGGTCGCGCAGCACGATCGCGCCGTGGCGGTGGAAGGTGGCGACCACGTCGTCGATGGCCGCGTTCGAGGCGGTGGGTAGGTCGATCCCCTGGATCTGGGCGCCAAAGCCGGGCTTCAGATCCTTGATGGCGAGTTCGGCGGCGAGTGTCATGGCGTCCTCAAGCATGATGGCGTCGCGACCCTAGAGGTCTCGATCGGCTGGGTCTTGTCTCAGCGCGCCCCTTACTTTTACCGGGCGGCCCGCCCGAAGGGGCTGTGAGGTCTCCGTTGCGCGTCTTCTACTCAGGCGCGCCTCGGAATGCAGCGTAACTGGGCGCCAACCCTCGCGATGACCAAGT
>JAHINZ010000227.1 GCA_018895795.1 Alphaproteobacteria bacterium | reverse complement strand
GGTGATCCCCTCATATTCGAGGGCGTGGAAGTCCTGCTTGGCCATCAGCTTCAGCATCGAATCCGTCAGCTGGATCTCGTTGCCGGCCCCCTTTTCCTGGCTGGCCAGCAGGTCGAAGATTTCGGGCTGCAGGATGTAGCGCCCCGAAATGAACAGGTTCGAGGGCTCGGTCCCCTTGGCCGGCTTCTCGACCATGCCGGTCATGCGGTTCAGGCGGCCGTCCTGGCCGTCGAGGGCGACGATGCCGTACTGGTGGGCCTGTCCCGCCGGGCAGGGCTCGACCACGACGATATTGCCGCCGACCTGGTCATAGGCCTCGATGGCCTGGGCCAGGGCCGAGGTCCTGGCGTGCATGACCATGTCGGGCAGCAGCACCGCGAACGGCTCGTCGCCGATGATGTCGCGGGCGCACCACACCGCATGGCCCAGGCCCAGAGGGGCCATCTGGCGCACGAAGCTCATCTCGCCGGGCTTGGGCAGTTCGTCGAGCAGTTCCTTGAGCAGCTCGGTCTTGCCCTTGGCGGCCAGGGCGGCCTCCAGCTCGACCTGATGGTCGAAATAGTCCTCGATCGCGCCCTTGTTGCGGCCGGTGACGAAGACGAAGTGCTCGATGCCGGCGGCGCGGGCCTCGGCCACCACATAGGACAGGATCGGCCGGTCGACGACGTTCAGCAGTTCCTTCGGCGTGGTCTTGGTGCCCGGCAGGACGCGGGTGCCGAAGCCGGCGACGGGAAGGACAGCCTTGCGGACGGGTTTCATGTGCGCCTCGGGTTTTCACTTGCGGGAGGGTTCTAGGGGGCGCTCCGGCGAAACGCCACCGCCGTTCGATGAAATCATCGCCGCCCGAGGGGTTCCGGCTTGCTGAAGATTGATCTTCGCGCTCAGGCTGCTAGCTGAACCGACAGATCGCTTCCGGAGGCCTCCATGCATCGCCGCGCCCTTGTCACTCTTCTGATCGCCGGAGCCGCCGCGTCGCTGGCCGGCTGCGGCCCCAGCAAGAAGGCCCAGGAAAGCCTCGCCGTCGCCGACGCCTTCATGGCCAAGAACGCCAAGGCGCCCGGCGTGGTCACCCTGCCCGAGGGCCTGCAGTACAAGGTGGTCCGCTCGGGCCCCAATGGCGGCATGCACCCCACCCGGGCCGACGAGGTGAAGGTCAATTACGAAGGCAAGCTGATCGACGGCACGGTGTTCGACAGCTCCTATGAGCGCGGCGTGCCCGCCTCGTTCCCGCTGGACGGCCTGGTGCCGGCCTGGGTCATCGCTTTGCAGCGCATGAGGGCCGGCGACGAGTGGATCCTGTATGTGCCGCCGGCCCTGGGCTACGGCGCCCAGGACAAGGGCCCGATCCCGGGCAACAGCGTGATGATCTTCCGGATCGAACTGATCGACGTGCTGAAGGCGCCGAAGGGCACGGTGAAGGAGTAGGGGTCTGTGGATCCTCCCCCTCTGGGGGAGGTGGCCCGGAGGGCCGGAGGGGGACAGCGCGGCGCAAGCCGAGATGGCCCCCTCAGTCGGCTTCGCCGAAAGCTCCCCCAAAAGGGGAGCATCTTCGACAAATCCCTAAACCGCCCGCGGCGGGTAGCCCGCCTCGCGCAGGGCGTCGATGATCTCCTGGGTATGCTGGGCGTCGCGGGTCTCGATGGTGATGTCGAACTCCGCGCCCTTGGCCGGGACGTCCAGGGCCAGGCGGTTGTGGTTGACCTCGATGATATTGGCCCCCATCGCGCCGATCAGGTGGGCCACGGTCGATAACAGGCCCGGGCGGTCGTCGCCGACGATGCGCAGGGACACCAGCCGCTGGGCGCGGACCAATTCGCGGGTCAGGACCGAGGCCAGCAGGCGGGTGTCGATATTGCCGCCGCACAGGATCAGGCCGCACTTCTTGCCCCGGAAGCGTTCCGGATAGGCCAGCAGCGCCGCCAGAGAGGCCGCCCCGGCCCCCTCGGCGATGGTCTTTTCGACGTTGCAGTACAGGGCGATCGCCTGCTCGATATGCGGCTCTTCCAGCAGCAGCACATCGTCGATCAGCGGCCGGGCCACGCCATAGGTCAGCTCGCCGACGGTCTTGACCGCCACGCCCTCGGCGATCGTCTGGCCGCCGCAATGGGCGGTGATGCCGCGCATCTTGGCGGTGAAGGACGGGTACATCGCCGGCTCGCAGCCGATGACGCGGATATCGGGTTTCAGGGCCTTGGCCGCCGTGGCGACGCCGCTGATCAGACCGCCGCCGCCGATCGGTACGGGGAGGATCTCCAGGTCCGGCGCGTCTTCCAGCATCTCCAGGGCGATGGTGCCCTGGCCGGCCATGATGTCGTAGTCATCAAACGGATGGACGAAGGTCAGGCCCTGGTCTTCGCGCAGCTTC
>JAHINZ010000226.1 GCA_018895795.1 Alphaproteobacteria bacterium | reverse complement strand
AGGTTCTCGCCAAAGGTCCGGTGGACCTGATCGTGCTGGACGTCATGTTGCCCGGCGAGGACGGCCTAGCCATCTGTCGGCGACTGTCGGCTCAGGACGGCCCGGCGATCATCATGCTCTCGGCCATGGGCGAGGAAACCGACCGCATCGTCGGCCTGGAACTCGGCGCCGACGACTACCTGCCCAAGCCCTGCAATCCCCGTGAGCTTCTGGCCCGCATCCGCGCCGTGCTGCGACGTCGTCAGGAGCCTCGCGGCGGTGATGACGGCATGGGCGCGGCCTGTGAGTTCGCCGGCTGGCGGCTGGACCTGGTTCGGCGCGAATTGCGTTCGCCACAGTCAGTGGTGGTCAACCTCTCCAGCGGCGAATTCTCGCTTCTAAGGGCCTTCGTGGAGCGTCCGCAGCGCGTTCTGACCCGCGATCAGCTCCTGGATCTGGCCCGCGGTCGCGACAGCGACGCCTATGACCGCGCCATCGACGTGCAGATCAGCCGCTTGAGGCGCAAGCTCGACGACGGCGGCGGCGGCGAGTTGATCCGCACCATTCGCAGCGAAGGCTACATGTTCACCGCCAAGGTCGTCCGCACCCCATGACCCAGCGCCAAGGCGGCGCGCCGTTGTTCATTCAGGCGCTGGGGCTCGTGACCTTGACCCTGGTGGCGGCGCAACTGGTCGCCATCGCCGTCGTCTTCACCCTGCCGCCGCCGCCGCCCGAGCTCTATCGGCTGTCCGAGATCGCTCGCGCCCTGAAGACCGGCCAACCGGTGCAGCCGCGCGATGGCCGCCAGTTGATCATCAAGCAACAGGCGACCATGCGATCAAGCGGTCCTGACTCACCCCGACGCGCGGACTTCAAGGCCGGGGTGGGGCGAGCGATCGATGTGGCGCCAGTTCGCATCGAGCTGATCACCGACAATGGTCCGCGGTTCTTCGTGCGGCGTTTTTCCAAGACGGCCCAACTGCCAGCCAGCGGCGGCGCCCCAGGCCCCGGCCAGGGCCCCGCCCCTGGACCAGGCCAGGGATCCGGACCGGGGTCCAACGACAATGCGAATGGGCCGGGCGCGCCGGGCGCAGCTCGAGATCAGTTCATCGCCCATGAACCGCCGGCGCGCGGCGGGCGGGATCCACGCGCCGGCGGAGGCCGGGACGAGCCGTTGATCTTCGGCGACTTCAAGCTTGGCGTCCGCCAAGCCGATGGACGCTGGACCGTGGTCCAGCCCAAGCCGAGCTTTCGTTTCGACAACTGGCAACAGCGGATCCTGCTGATCCTGGTCTTGTCCATGCTGGCCGTGGCGCCCCTGGCGTGGTTGTTCGCCCGTCGGTTGGCCCAGCCGATCACCGCGTTCGCCAACGCGGCCGAGCGCCTGGGACGCGATCCGCGCGCAACGCCCTTGGAACTGTCGGGGTCGACCGAGGTCATCGCCGCCGCCAAGGCTTTCAACATGATGCAGGAGCGCCTGCGCCGCTATGTTGAGGATCGAACGGCCATGATCGGCGCGATCGCCCACGACCTGCGCACGCCCCTGACCCGCCTGCGGTTTCGCATCGAGGCCACGCCCGATGATGTTCGCGCCAAGCTCGCCGCCGATATCGACCAGATGGAGGCGATGATCTCGGCCGCCCTGGCCTTCGTTCGGGATACTACTCGTCCGGCCGAGCGCACCAAGCTCGAACTGGCCTCCCTGTTGGAAAGCGTGGTCGATGAATCCGCCGAAACCGGCGGGCAGGCGACGGTCGAGCGGGCCGAAAAGATCGTGATCGAGGGCGATCCGATCGCCCTCAAGCGCCTGGTGGCCAATCTCGTCGATAACGCGCTGAAATATGGTCATGTCGCGCGGGGCCGCGTGTTCGCCGAAGGCGAAATGGCGGTCATCGAGATCGACGACGACGGACCGGGCATACCGCCGGCCGAACAGGAACGGGTGTTCGAGCCGTTCTTCCGAGGCGAACCCTCGCGCAATCGCGAGACCGGCGGCATGGGTCTTGGCCTGGCGGTCGTCCGGTCGCTGGCGCGCGCCCATGGCGGTGACGTCACCCTGGCCAATCGACCGGAGGGCGGGCTGCGGGCCAGCGTGCGCTTGCCGCTCTAGCAGCGCCGCTTTGTTGCAGCGGCGCAAGACTTGGCTCCGGGTCGGACATTCTCCGGCAATGCGCGCGCGTTTGATGCCAGAGCAAGGAGTTCCTGATGACATCTCGCGTTCTGGCTACGGCCCTGCTTGCCCTGTCCCTCACCGCCTGCGGACACGCGCCGCCCGACGGACCTGACGGCCCTGGGGAGCGCCCTGGGCGAGGCTTTGGCCCTCCGCCCGGCGAGGGGCGCGGCGACGACCATCGTCAGAGGCCGCAACTGTTCATCAGTCCGGCAGGCGAGCCGTTCCGAGCGCCGGCCGGCGCGCCCTACCCGCTCGCCGCCTGGTTTTCCGGCGCGGACGCCGATCACGATGGCGCGGTGTCGCGCGACGAGTTCGTGGCCGACGCGGCCCGGTTCTTCGCGATGCTCGACACCGACAAGGATGGCGTCATCGATGGCTTCGAGGTCTCGGCCTACGAGAAAAACGTCGCGCCCGAGATCCTGCTGGGCGCTGACCTGATGTCCGGCGGCGGCCGCCGTGCCCCCCCGGAGGGCGGCGAGGGCGAGGACGGACCTCCCCGCAGACGCGGCGGCCTGATCGGGGGCGCTCTTCAGGGCGCGACGCCCTACGCCTTGCTCGCAGAGCCACAGCCCGTCATGGGCGCGGACGCCGATTTCAACCGGCGCATTTCCCGCGACGAGGCCCTCAAGGCCGCCCGCTCGCGCTTTTCTTTGCTGGACACGGACAAAGACGGCGTCCTGCGCGTTGACGAACTGCCACGAACCCCGATCCAAGGCCGCGACCGCCCCCGGCCTCGGCGCTAAGGCCCGCTGAAATTTCGCTGCAATCCAAGCGGTCTAAGCCCGCCCCAACTGACGACTTCGGAGCCTTCGCCTCATGAGCCTCACTTCCGCGCCCAGGAGCCGTCGCTTCCGGATACCTGGCCCCGTGATCGCCGGCGTCGTCCTGTTGGCGCTGATCATCGCCGGGGTCGCCGCCTGGCAAATGCGGCCCAAGGCCCCCAAGGACCCGTATCGCACCGCCGCGGTCGAGCAAGGCGACCTGACCAAGACGGTCTCGGCCTCGGGAACCCTGCAGGCTCTGGTCACGGTCGAGGTCGGCTCGCAGATCTCGGGCCAGATCAAGCAGGTGCTGGTCGATTTCAATGATGTGGTGGTCAAGGGTCAGGTGATGGCCATCCTGGACCCGCAGACCTATGTCTCGCGCGTCCGCCAGAGCCAGGCCAACGTCAACTCCAGCGGCGCGGGTCTCAAACAAGCTCAGGCGAACGCGGCCAAGGCCAAGGCCGATTATGACCGCGCCAAGTTCCTGTTCGATAAGGGCATCACGGCCCAAGCCGCCCTGGACACCGCCAAGGCCGCCCATCTTGTGGCCCTGGCCAATGTCGAAGCCGCGCGGGCCGCGATCAGCCAGTCACAAGCCGCCATGTCCATCAACCAGCTCGACCTGGGCAGGACGACGATCGTCGCGCCGATCGCCGGCGTCGTGGTGGATCGCCAGATCGAGCCCGGCCAGACGGTCGCGGCCAGCCTGTCGGCGCCGATCCTGTTCAAGATCGCCCAGGACCTTTCCAAGCTGGAAGTGAAGATCACGGTCGACGAAGCCGACATCGGTCAGGTCCGCGAAGGCCAGGCGGTGAAGTTCACGGTCGACGCCTTCCCGGACGACACCTTCGAGGGCCTGGTCACCCAGGTGCGCAAGCAGCCTGAAACCTCATCCAATGTCGTGGCCTATATCGTTCTCGCCGAGGCCGAGAATCCGGGCGGCAAGCTGCTGCCCGGGATGACGGCCAACGCCGACATCGTCGTGGAACGCCGTCGCAATGTCGTGAAAGTCCCCGCCGCGGCCTTGCGCTGGAAGCCCGTCGACGCCTCGGCCGCGACCCCACGGACCAGCGGCGCCTCAGGGGCCGCGAACGGCGCTCAAGGCCAGAGCGGCCAAGGCGATCGCCAAGGCGGCGGCGCGGGTAATCGCGTGCTGGCCGAGCTTGATCTCGACGCCGGCCAGAAAGCCAAGGCCGAGGCGATCTTCGCCGAGGTGCGTCAGAAGGCCATGGCGGCGGGCGCGTCCGGCGGCGATCGCCGCAAGGTCATGCGCGAGGCCATGGAAGGCGCCTTCGTCAAGCTTGAGCCGATCCTGAAGCCCGAACAGAAGACCAAGCTGGTGGCGGTCCGTGCGCGCTTGGCCGCCCAACAGGGGCAACGCCGCGGCGGTATGACGGCGGGCATGGTCTATGTTCTGCGCAAGGACAAGCCCGAGGCGGTGCCGGTTCGGGTGGGCGCCACGGACGGTTCCTTCACCGAAATCGTCGGCGCCTTGAAGGCCGGCGACGAGGTCATCACCGGCGGCGGCCCCAAGGCCAAGCTCACGACGCCCGGTGGCGGCATGCCTGGCTCATCGCCTGTTCGCGTGCGGATGTAGGTCCCCGGCCAATGATCGAGTTCAAGGATCTGACGAGGGTCTATGTCATGGGCGACCAGGAGGTCTCCGCCCTCGCGGGCGTCAGCCTCACCATCGACCGGGGAGAGTTCATCGCGATTATCGGGCCATCCGGCTCGGGTAAGTCGTCGCTGATGAACATCCTCGGCGGGCTCGATCGCCCGACGGCTGGAACCTATCTGTTCGATGGCGACGACGTCGGCCATTTCGATGACGACCAACTGGCGGACTTCCGCCGCCAACGGATCGGCTTCGTGTTTCAGTCCTTCCAGCTCTTGCCGCGCCTCTCGGCGTTGCAGAACGTCGAACTGCCGATGGTTTATGCGGGCGTCTTGCCGCAGGAGCGTCGTGACCGCGCCGCCGCCCTGTTGGATCGGGTGGGCCTCGGATCGCGCAAGGACCACCGACCCACGCAGCTCTCTGGCGGACAACAGCAGCGGGTGGCGATCGCCCGCGCCCTGGCCAACAATCCCGACCTGTTGCTGGCCGATGAGCCGACCGGCGCGCTGGACACCCAGACCGGCGAGGAAGTGCTGGCCCTGTTCAACGAGCTGAACGGTCAGGGCCTGACCCTGGTCATCGTTACCCACGATCTGGAAGTCGCCGCCCAGGCCAAACGGCGGGTGTCATTCCGCGACGGCCGCATCGTTCAGGACGAGACAGGGGCTGTCGGATGAGCGCGATGAGACGCATCGATCTGATCGGCTTCGCCGCCGGCGCTATCGCCGCCCACCCCATGCGCAGCGCCCTGACCTCTTTGGGTGTCGTCATCGGTGTTGCGGCCGTGGTGATGATGACCTCGATCGGCCTGGGCGCTCAGCAGCGTGTAACCCAGGCCATCGGCGGTCTGGGCTCGAACATCCTGATCATTCGTCCTGGCGCGGCGCGGGCGCCGGGCGGCGGCTTTGTCAGCCAGGGCGCCGGCTCCGGCCAATCCCTGAGCGACGGCGACGCCCAGGCGATCCTCGCCCAGATCGAGGACGTGACGGCCGTCGCGCCCGCCGTCAACGGCTCGGCCCAGATGGCCGCCGACGGCGCCAACTGGAACTCCCGTATCGAGGGCGTCACGCCCGACTATCTGGTCGCCCGGGACGTCAGCATCAGCGCCGGACGCATGTTCGACGATCGCGAGGCGCGCCAAGGCAAGAAGGTCATCGTCGTCGGCAAGACGGTCGCCGACAACCTGTTCCCGGACATGGATCCGCTGGGAAAACGGGTCCGCGTGGGCTCGGTGCCCTTCGAAGTCATCGGCGTGCTCACCTCGCGCGGCACCTCCGGCTTCGGTCAGGATCAGGACGACATCGTCCTGGGCCCGCTGCAGGCCGTGCGGTCCCGCGTGGTCGGGCGACGGGTGAAGGGCGACAACGTCCAGACCATCTATGTGAAGGCCAGTTCCGGCGACACGATCGACCGGGTGCAGGAGGACGTCACCAACCTGCTGCGCGACCGTCACAAGATTCGTAACGGCGCGGAAGACGACTTTCAGGTGCAGAACAGCGCTTCGATCCTGGAGGCCATGCAGGCCTCGACCCAGACCTTCACCGTGCTGCTGGCGGCGGTCGCCGCCGTGTCCCTGGTGGTGGGCGGCGTCGGGATCATGAACATCATGCTGGTGTCGGTCACCGAACGGACCCGCGAAATCGGCCTGCGGATGGCCGTGGGCGCGCGTCGCTCCGAGGTGCTCTACCAGTTCGCCCTGGAGGCCGTGACCCTGTCGGTGGCCGGCGGCCTGATTGGCCTGGTGATCGGGATCCTGGGCGCCCTGCTGATGGCCAAGCTCGGCTCCTGGCCGGTGGCCATCGCCGGGTGGGCCGCGCCGATCTCGCTGGGCTTCTCGGTCCTGGTCGGCGGGGTGTTCGGCGCCTATCCGTCCTGGCGCGCCTCGCGGCTGGATCCGATCGAGGCCTTGCGCCGCGAATAGGGCCCTACCCGCCCACCACGCTGGCGATGATGTTGATGCCCAGGGCCACAATGGCGGTGTTGTAGAAAAAGGCCGTCGCCGCGTGGGCCGTGACCAGCCGGCGCAGACGCGAAGTCAGGATGGAGTTGTCGGACACCTGGAACGTGGCGCCGACGCTGAACGCCAGATAGACGAAATCCATATAGCTGGTCGGCGGCTCCCCCGGGAAATCGATGCCGCCCTTGCCCTTGCCGTCGCCGAAATGCCGGTGGGCATAGTGCGGCACGAACACGGACTGCAGCACCAGCCAGGACAGGACCAGGGTCGCGCCGGCGCTGGCCGTGATCAGGGTCTTGGCCCCGTCGTCGGCGGTCCGCGCCGCCGCCAGAGCGTCGATCACGGCGCCGAGGCTGGCGATAATCGCGGCGAGAACCACCATCAAAAGTATGGGCCGGCCTTCGTCCTCTTTCGCCGCGCGTTGGCGAATTTCACCCTCTCCGGCGCTGAGGAACATGCGCCAGGTCAGCGAGAGATAGGTGACGGCCGCGACGTCCCACCCCAGCAACAGGTGCGAGCCGCGCGGCGCCTGAAGCCAGAACGCCAGCGCCCAGGCCGCGAGACCGCCGCAGCATCCCGCCAGAAGCCGCCAATGCGGCGGCGTGATGTGGGTCCGAGCGGGGGATCTAGCGGTCTTGGGCAAGGTCTGTGTTCCGTCCGGCCGTCCCAAACGGGACTCTTGCGTGCATTTACTCACGCTTTCGGATGAACCGAATGCGGCTTCGCTGGTTACCTCTACAGACGCTCAGGAAATGACGCCATGACTGACCCCGACGCCCCGCCTCCCCTCGAGCCGGCCTCCCCTGAATACGATCCCGGGACGATGCCTGACGAAGAGCCGATGCCGTCGCCGCCAGTCGAACCAGGGGACGATCGCCCCTATGGCGCCGGATTCTAACGCATCCGACCGTGACAAGTTTCGATTAGGAGCACCATATGGACCTCGATAGCGAACGGCCCCGCGGCCGCCGCGGCTTCGCCGCCATGGACCCCGAACGTCGCCGGGAAATCGCGCGCAAAGGCGGGGCCAGCGTTCCTAGCGAGAAGCGAAGCTTCGCAAAGGATCGCGACCTTGCCGCCAACGCCGGCCGCAAGGGCGGCTCTTCATCTCGCAACCTGCGCCCCGCAGGCGAATGAACCCCTAGATCCCGTCGAGAAGCGCGTTGGCCCCTTACAACCGGGTCAGCGCGTAGACCGCGAAGCTGGGCTCCTGACTTTCCCACTTCTGCGAGAGGGCCCAGCCCGCGCGTAGGGCGATCGCCTCGAAATCCGCGCCCCGGTATTTGT
>JAHINZ010000225.1 GCA_018895795.1 Alphaproteobacteria bacterium | reverse complement strand
TCTCGATCGGCATCCTCGTCGATGACGCCATCGTCATGATCGAGAACATCGCCAGGCACTGGGCCATGCCCGACAGCCGAAGCCGCATTGACGCCGCCGTCGACGCCGTCGCCGAGGTCGGCAACCCGACCGTGGTCGCCACCCTCACCGTGGTTTCCGCCCTGCTGCCAATGCTGTTCGTCTCGGGCCTGATGGGCCCCTACATGGCGCCGATCCCGGTCAATGCGTCGGCGGCCATGGTCTTCTCGTTCTTCGTCGCGGTGATCATCGCGCCTTGGCTGATGGTGCGGTTCGCCCGCAAGACCCTGGCGTCAGGCGGACATGGTCATGACGGCGAAGGCAAGCTGGGCGCGCTCTATCGCAGAGTCGCCGGACAGGTGATCGCCACCCGCAAGAGCGCCTGGACGTTCCTGATCGGCGTCGGTCTGGCCACCCTGGTGGCCTGCGCCATGTTCGCCACCAAGACCGTCACCGTTAAACTGCTGCCGTTCGACAATAAGTCCGAGTTGCAGGTCGTTCTGGACATGCCGGAGGGAACCTCGCTGGAAGCCACCCAGCGCGCCCTGGCCGACGCCGCCATCGTGACCCGCGCCCTGCCAGAGGTCACGGCGATCGACGCCTATGCCGGCACGGCCTCGCCGTTCAATTTCAACGGCCTGGTGCGTCACTATTACCAGCGCAACAAGCCCGAAATGGGCGATCTCTCCGTCGCCCTGGCCGCCAAGGGCGATCGGCATCGCAGCAGCCATGCCATCGCGCTGGATCTGCGCCACCAACTGGCCAAGGTCGCCCTGCCGGCAGGCGCGGTGATCAAGGTGGTCGAGGCCCCGCCCGGACCACCGGTGATGGCCACCCTGCTGGCCGAGATCTATGGCCCCGACGCCAAGACGCGGCGAGCCGTGGCCGAGAAGGTCAAGGCGACCTTCCACGCCGTGCCCTACATCGTCGACATCGATGACAGCTACGGCCAACCGCGACCGGGTCTGCGGCTGGTCCCCGACCGTGATCGCCTGGAAGCCCTGAGAGTCGCGGACCGCGACGTCAATGACTCCGTCGCCGCGGCCCTCGGCGGTCAGGTGGTGGGCTACGCCCATCGCGGAGAGGGACGTGACCCGCTGGAGATTTCCGTGCGCCTGCCGCAATCGGCGCGCAGCTGGGGTCAGGGCCTTGAATCGATGCCCGTCGCCGTTTCTCAAGGCGCGGACGGCGGTCGTCTGGTGTCGCTGGGTGAAGTCGCCACCGCCACCAACGAGCCTGGCTCGACCCACATCTTCCGCCGCGACGGCCGCGACATTGACATGGTCATGGCCGAACTGGCCGGAGCCTATGAAGCGCCGATCTACGGCATGATGGCGGTCGACAAGGCTATCCGCCAAGCCGACTGGAAGGACGTGCCCAAACCCGACATCCGCATGAACGGCCAACCGACCGACGAGAGTCATCCGACCGTGCTTTGGGACGGCGAGTGGGAAATCACCTGGGTCACCTTCCGGGACATGGGCGCGGCCTTCGGCGTGGCGATCCTGGGAATCTATGTGCTGGTTGTCGCCCAGTTCAAAAGCTTCCGCTTGCCGCTGGTGATCCTGACGCCGATCCCCCTCACCCTGGTCGGCATCGTCATCGGCCATATCCTGTTCCGGGCGCCGTTCACCGCCACCTCAATGATCGGCTTCATCGCCCTGGCCGGGATTATCGTGCGCAACTCGATCCTGCTGGTGGACTTCATTCGCCATAGTCAGGGCGACGGTCGGTCCTTGCGCGAAGTGCTGCTCGAGGCGGGCGCCATCCGCTTCAAGCCGATCGTGCTGACCGCCGCGGCCGCCATGATCGGCGCCGGGGTTATCCTGACCGATCCGATCTTCCAGGGTCTGGCGATCTCCCTATTGTTTGGCCTCGCCTCCTCGACCCTGCTGACGGTTCTGGTTATCCCGGCCATCTACGTCGTCCTGCGGGACGACGGACGCGCCGCCCCGGAGAAAAAGGCGACATGACCCGCCCATCGCCGCCCGACCTCGCCATGGGCTCGCCCCAACGCGAACTTGATGGTCCACCCGCAACCTTAAATTGAAATCATGATCGCCACCGTCGCCCCTTCGTCCTCCCAGGGTTTCTCAGAGCTCGCCGCCAGCGTTAAATCCGCGGCGCGCTTGCTCAAGCTCATGGCTAGCGAACAGCGCTTGTTGCTGCTTTGCCGCCTGATCGACGGCGAAGCCTCGGTGGGCGATCTGGCCAGCCATGTCGGCCTGGCGCAATCGGCCACCTCGCAGCATCTGGCCAAGATGCGCGCCGAAGGACTAGTCGACACAAGACGCGACGCGCAGACCATCTA
>JAHINZ010000015.1 GCA_018895795.1 Alphaproteobacteria bacterium | reverse complement strand
TCCGCTCTCCCCGGCGAAAGCCGGGGCCCAGATCGAACCCAGAGAGATTGCGAACTTGGCGCGGTCCGATCTCGAATCATCCCCAAACGCTCAGGCTGAATCTGGGCCCCGGCTTTCGCCGGGGAGAGCGGATTTCAATGATAGGGTCAAAGGCCGCGCCTTCCCCGATCCGCCGACTCCGGCTAGGAACGGAGCATGAACTTTTCCGATCCGTTCCTGATCCTCGCCGCCGTGTTCGCGGCCATCGCCGCGGCCGCTGTCCTCTGGGCCCTGGCCGCCGGCAAGCGCGCGACCGCCGCCGACACCAAGGCCTGGCAGTTGAACGAGCGCCTGGCCCAGGCCGACGAGCGCGCCCGGCTGCTGGAAGATCAGGCGGCCACCCAGGGCGAGCTGATCCGCGCCCAGGCCGCCCAGCAGGCCAACATGACCGCCAACACGGTGGCCGAGGCGCTGATCAAGCGGGCCGACGAGAACTTCAAGAGCCGCGAGGCCCTGGCCACCGCGCGCCTGGAAGCCCAGCTGAAGCCCGTGGCCGAAACCCTGGCCAAGTTCGAGGCCCAGGTCACCGCCGTCGAAAAGGCCCGCGCCGAGGAGACCGGCGGCCTGAAGGCTCAGATCACCGCCCTGATGGAAGCCTCCACCGCCACCCAGTTCGAGGCCCGCAAGCTGTCGGCCGCCCTGCGGCGCGGGGCCGGCGTCCAGGGGCGCTGGGGTGAGCAAACCCTTCGCAACGTGCTAGAGGCCGCCGGCCTCAACAAGCGCTTCGACTTCGAGGAGCAGTTCAGCGTCGACACCGACGAGGGCCGTCGCCGGCCCGACGTCAAGGTGCGCATGCCCGGCGGGGCGGTGTTCGTGATCGACGCCAAGTGCTCGCTGAACGCCTTCTTGGACGCTCAGGAACTGACCGAGGACCTGCCGCGCGAGGCGGCGCTGCTGCGCCACGCCCAGAGCGTGCGGGCCCACATGACCAGCCTGTCGGCCAAGTCGTACTGGGACCAGTTCGCCGCCGAGGGCTCGCCCGACTTCGTGGCCATGTTCGTGCCCGGCGACAGCTTCCTGGCCGCCGCCCTGGAGCGTCTGCCCGACCTGATGACCGAGGCGATGGACAAGCGGGTGCTGCTGGTCACGCCCACCACCCTGTTCGCCCTGTGCAAGGCGGTGGCTTACGGGTGGCGGGTCGAGGATCAGGCCAAGAACGCCGCCGCCATCGTCGCGGTGGGCCGCGAACTCTATAAGCGCGTCGCGGTGATGGGGGCCCATGCCGGGGCGGTGGGCAAGGCGCTGGAAAGCGCGGTCGGCAAATACAACCAGTTCGTCGGCTCGCTGGAGAGCCAGGTCCTGACCCAGGCCCGACGGTTCGAGGACCTGTCGGTGGATCACGAGGGCAAGGAAATCGCCGAGCTGGTCCCGGTGGAATCGGGCGTGCGGTCGCTGACCAAGCTGGCCCCTCAAGCAGAGATGGGGCAATCCCCCACCTTGACGCTCGGGAATGAGAACCTTACCTGACAGACATCATGTCTATCCGTCGCATCCTTACCGTCGATAACGCCGCCGATCTGGCCGTGTTGAAGCAGAAATCCGCCACCGTCGAGACGGTGACCGACGACCTGCGCCGCCTGATGGATGACATGCTGGAGACCATGTACGACGCCCCCGGCATCGGCCTGGCCGCCGTCCAGGTCGGCGAGCCGATCCGCGTGATCGTCATGGATCTGGCCCGTGACGGCGAGGAGCCCGCGCCCCGCTACTTCGTCAATCCCGAGATCCTGACAAGCTCGGAAGAGACCCACGCCTACGAAGAAGGCTGCCTGTCGGTCCCCGACTATTACGACGACGTCGAACGCCCGTCGAAGGTGACGCTGCGCTACATGAACTATCAGGGAGAGACCGTGGTCGAAGAGGCCGAGGAGCTCTACGCCGTGTGCATCCAGCATGAGATGGACCACCTGGAAGGCGTGCTGTTCATCGACCACCTGTCGCGCCTGCGTCGCGACCGCGCCATCCTGAAGGTCAAGAAGGCGCGGCGCGCGGCCTAACCCACGCCGCTCATTCCCGCGAAAGCGGCGATGGTCGGCGGTGGGGCGGGCGCCTCACCGCGTCCGTCCGCCCTCCACCACATACGGCGTCCCATCCCGATGCCGGTAGCCGTCCTCGCCCTCGCGCAGGATCAGGTCGATGTCCGGATAGTCGCAGCCGTCGGTTTCGGGCGCGCGCGTGCCCATTTCCAGCAGCACCGCCACCTTGTCCGAGCGGTTCTGAATGTGGTGGCCGTTGGCGACGCCGGCCTTGAAGCCCGCGCAGTCGCCGGCCCGCAGGATGGTCTCGCCGTCGTTGTCGACCAGCACCACCTCGCCCTCGACCACCCAGGTGAACTCGTCCTCGGCGGTGTGCCAGTGGCGCTGGCTGGTCCACTGGCCGGGCGGCAGGCGCATCAGATTGACGCCGAACTGGGTCAGGCCCGCCGCGTCGCCCAGCTTCCAGCGCTGGCGGCCCTGGCAGGGCGCGTCGAACGGCGGCGGATAGGCCGTGCCGAAACGGGTCGGGGCGGCGTCGATGTCGATCTTGGGCATGCGGGATCCGGCAACAGGCTTGCGTGGTTTGCGTCGGGAAGAAGGGAAGCCTAAAGGCAGGATCATGACCAGCCCCGCGCCCGCTTCTGTCAGCATCGACCCTGTCGCCCTGGCCCAGGCCCTGATCCGCCGCCCCTCGGTGACGCCGGCCGACGCCGGCGCGATGGACCTGCTACAGCGGCAGCTGGAGGCCCTGGGCTTCGCCTGCCGCCGCATGAAGTTCGGCCAGATCGAGAACCTCTACGCCCGGCGCGGGACCGCCCGCCCCAACCTGTGCTTCGCCGGTCATACCGACGTGGTGCCGGTCGGCGACGACGCCGCCTGGACCGCCGGGCCTTTCGAAGCCGAGATCAAGGACGGGGTGCTCTATGGCCGCGGCGCGGTCGACATGAAGAGCGCCATCGCCGCCTTCGTCGCCGCCGTTTCGCGCCTGCCCGAGACGCCCGGTTCGCTCAGCTTCCTGATCACCGGCGACGAAGAGGGCGACGCCGACCACGGCACGGTCAAGGTGGTCGAGGCCCTGGCCGCCGAGGGCGAGATCATCGACCACTGCATCGTCGGCGAACCGACCAGCGCCGGCGTGCTGGGCGACATGGTCAAGATCGGCCGCCGCGGCAGCATCAACGCCTGGATCACGGTCGAGGGCCAGCAGGGCCATGTGGCCTATCCGCACCGGGCCGCCAATCCGATTCCGATGCTGGTCTCGATCCTGTCGCGTCTGCAGAGCCGGGTGCTGGACGAGGGGTATGAGGGCTTCCAGCCGTCGAACCTGGAAGTCACCACCATCGATGTCGGCAACACCGCCACCAATGTGATCCCGGCCACGGCCCGGGCCCGGGTCAATATCCGCTTCAACCCGGCCCATCAGGGCCAGGACCTGCAGGCCTGGATCGAGGGCGAATGCGCCGCCGCGGCCGAGAGCTTCAAGGCCCGGGCCCTGGTGATGTGCAAGATCAGCGGCGAGGCGTTCCTGACCCAGCCTGGCCCGTTCACCGACGTGATCGCCGCCGCCGTGCAGGAGGCCCTCGGTCGCGAACCGGAGCTGTCGACCACCGGCGGCACCAGCGACGCGCGCTTTATCCGCAACCTGTGCCCGGTGGTCGAGTTCGGCCTGGTCGGCTCGACCATGCACCAGGTCGACGAGCGGGTTCCGGTGCAGGAGATCCGCGACCTGGCCAAGGCCTATGAGGCCCTGATCCGGCGCTATTTCGCGGCCTTCGCCTGATGCTCCGCGCCGCCCTGGGCAGCTGGACCTTCTGGGCCCTGGCCTCGGCGGTGTTCGCGGCGATGACGGCGGTGCTGGCCAAGGTCGGGATCGAGGGCGTGGGCTCCAACCTCGCCACCTTCATCCGCACCGTGGTGATCCTGGCCTTCGCCGGCCTGATCCTGACGCTGTTTGGCGAATGGCGCGCGCCGGGCGAGATCTCGCGCCGTTCGTGGATCTTCCTGATTTTGTCGGGCCTGGCCACCGGCGCCTCGTGGCTGTGCTATTTCCGGGCCCTGAAACTGGGCGACGCCAGCCGCGTGGCCCCGATCGACAAGCTCAGCGTCGTGCTGGTGGCGGTGTTCGCCGCCGCCTTTCTGGGCGAGCGGCCCTCGGGCCTGAACTGGCTGGGCGTGGCGCTGATCGCCGCCGGCGCGGTGCTGGTGGCGGTGCGGGTCTAGACCATGGACAGCTTTTCGATCGACCAGGTCCTGGCCGAGGTCGCCGTGCTGGTGAAGCCGCACTTCGGCAAGGGTCGACCGGCCGACTATATTCCGCAACTGGCTGACGTGCCGGGCTCCAAATTCGGCATGGCCGTGCGCACCGTGACCGGCGGCGAGCACGTGATCGGCGACGCCGACGAGCCGTTCTCGGTCCAGAGCATCACCAAGGTGTTCGCCCTGGGCCTGGCCCTGAACCGCTTCGGCGACGAGGTCTGGCGGCGGGTGGGCAAGGAGCCCTCGGGCACGCCGTTCAATCATCTGTCGCAGCTGGAATCCGAGGGGGGCGTGCCGCGCAACCCGTTCATCAACGCCGGGGCCCTGGCGATCACCGACCTGCTGCTCGACACGGTCAAGGACCCCGCCGCCCTGGTGCGCGGCTTCGCGGGGGTCCTGGCCGACGCGCCGGTGCGGATCGACGAGGCGGTTGCGGCCTCAGAGCTGGCCAACGCCCACCAGAACCGGGCCATCGCCAACCTGATGCGCGGCAAGGCCACCCTGAGCCACGATCCCGAGGCCGTGGTCGCCGCCTATTGCCGCCAATGCGCCCTGACCATGAGCTGCCGGCAGCTGGCCCGCGCCATGCTGCCCCTGGCGGCCGGCGGCTTCTCGCCGGTGATCCAGGAGACCATCTTCCCCGACCGCCTGACCCGCCGGCTGAACGCCCTGCTGCTGACCTGCGGCATCTATGACAGCGTCGGCAGCTTCGCCTATCGCGTCGGCCTGCCGGCCAAGAGCGGGGTCGGCGGCGGCATCGTCGCCGTCGTGCCCGGCAAGGCGGTGATCGTGGTCTGGTCGCCGGAGCTCGACCGCTTCGGCACCTCGGTGGTGGGCACGGCGGCCCTGGAAGCGTTCAGCCAGTTGACGAACTGCTCGGTGCTTTAGGCCTGTTTGCGCCAGATCAAGGTCGCCGCCCGGTCGGCGTGGGATCGCTCCCTCGCGGAGACGGCCATGACCAAGCGCATATTGATCCTTCTGGGACACCCCGATCCCCGCCCCGACCGCTTCGGCGCGGCGCTGGCGGCCGCCTATGGCGACGCCGCCGAGTCGGTGGGCCATGACGTGCGCCGCATCCATCTGGCCGATATCGACATCCCGTTCCTGACCAGTCAGGCCGAGTTCGACAGCCCGCCGGCGGCGCCGTTCGTCGCCATACAGCAGGATATTCTGTGGGCGGAGCATTTTGTCTTGGTGTTTCCGCTCTGGATGGGCGCGACGCCCGCCAAGCTGAAGGCGCTTTTGGAGCAGGTGTTCCGAGGGAGCTTCGCCCTCGCGCAGAGCCCCAAGGGCCCCACACCGCAACTCAAGGGGCGCTCGGCGCGCCTGATCGTGACCATGGGCATGCCGGCCCTGATCTTCCGCGTGATCTTCGGCGCCCACGGCCTGCTGGCGCTGGACAAGGGCGCCTTGCGATTGGCCGGCCTGGCGCCGATCCGCAAATCCATCGTCGGCAGCGTCGAAGCGATCGGCCCCAGCGGTCGCCGGCGCTGGCTGGTGCGGATACGGCGCCTCGGGACGCTGGGGATCTAGTCGCCGTACCCCACGCCGATCAGATACAGCCCGTCAGCCGGAGCCACCGGCCCGCAGGCGGTACGGTCCCTGGCCTCCAGCGCCTCGCGAACATCGTCGACCGTCCACCGCCCGATCCCGACCTCGGCCAGGGTCCCGGTCATCGAGCGCACCTGACGGTGCAGGAAGCTGCGGGCTTCGAAGTCCAGCAGCACCTCGTCGCCCACCCGCCGCACCCGCGCGACGTCCAGGGTCTTCAGCGGCGACTTGGCCTGGCAGCGCATGTCGCGAAAGGTGGTGAAGTCGTGCAGGCCGACCAGCACCTGGGCGGCGGCGTTCATCGCTTCAGCGTCGAGCGGCTTCTTGACGTGCCACACCTTGCCCTGGTCCAGGGCCGGCGGGCCGCGCCGGTTGAGGATGCGGTAAAGATAGCGCCGCTCATTGGCCGAGAACCGCGCGTGCCAGTCGCCCACCGCGATCTGGCAATCCAGGATGCTGACCGCCTCGTGGGTCAGATGGGCGTTGAGGGCGTTCATCACCGTCTGGGCCGGCCAGTCGCGCTCGAGGTCGACCTGCACCACCTGGCCGGTGGCGTGGACGCCGGTGTCGGTGCGGCCGGCCGCCGCGATGCGGATCGTCTGGCCGCTGAAGGCCGTCACCGCCGCCTCGATCGCCCCCTGCACCGACGGCAGGGTCGCCTGGGCCTGGAAACCGCAATAGGGCCGGCCGTCATATTCGACCAGGAGGCGGTAGCGGGGCATCAGGCCCGATTCGCCTCAAGCATCGTCCCGACCTTCAGTGGAAAGCCGCGCGTGAAGCCGTCGGCGTCCTGGACGCCCTTGCCCTCGCGCTGCGCCTTCAGCAACCGGATCGCGCCCTCACCGCAGGCGATCAGCAGGTTGTCGTCCAGCACCTGGCCGGGCGCGCCGCCATTTGTCACTTGGGGGGCGTCCTCGACGCGCGACAACAGGGCCTTGACCCGCACGGGGCCCTTGTCCGAGGGGGCCTCGAACCAGGCGCCGGGGAAGGGCGACAGGCCGCGGATGTGGCAATCGACCTCCGTCGCCGGGCGGCTCCAGTCGATCCGGGCCTCCGCCGACTTGATCTTCCTGGCGTAGGTCACGCCTTCGTCGCTCTGCGGCGTCTCGCGGGCCCCGCCGCGTTCGATCGCGCCCAGGGCGATGGGCAGGAGGCGCGCGCCCACGGCGGCCAGCTTGTCGTGCAGGCTGCCGGCCGTGTCGAGCGGGTCGATGCGCACCTGTTCGGACATCAGGATCGGCCCCTCGTCGAGGCCTTCGCTCATCCGCATGACCTGGACGCCGGTGACCGCGTCGCCGGCCATGATCGCCCGCTGGATCGGGGCCGCGCCGCGCCAGCGCGGCAGCAGCGAGGCGTGCAGGTTGAAACAGCCCTCGCGCGGCGCTTCGAGCACCGCGCGCACCAGGATCTGGCCGAAGGCGACGACCACGGCGGCGTCGAGATCCAGCGCCTTGAAGGCTTCGATTTCCTCGGCGGACTTCATCGACACCGGCGTGCGCACCGGCAGGCCCAAGCCCTCGGCGAAGGCGTGGACCGGCGAGGGCTTCAGGTCGTGGCCCCGGCCGCGCGGGGCCGGCGGCTGGGAATAGACGCAGGCGATCTCGTGGCCGGCGGCGACCAGTTCGGCCAGGCAGGCGACGGCGAAATCGGGCGTTCCGAGAAAAGCGATGCGCATGGGCGCGGTTTAGACGCCCCCGCGTCGCATGGAAAGCCGCAGGCGGAACCTTGGCCTTGGGGGATCGTTGTCTGGGCGACACTTTTCTCCAGGAGCATGACCATGCGTTCCCCCCTGATCTTCGCCGTTTGCGCCGCCGCCCTGTCGCTGGCCGCCTGTTCGGACCAGCACGCCACCCAGGTCAAGGAAGGCGCCAAGGCCGCCGCCATCGACATCAAGGACGCCGCCCACGAGATCGCCACCGACCCTGACGTCCGCGAAGCCGGCACGGCGATCAAGGACAGCACCAAGCAAGCGGGCGCCGATCTGAAGGAGGCCGCCGGCGAGGCGACCGACAAGATGCAGGCGGCGGGCGAAAAGGCCGGCGACGCGGCCAAGGACGCAGGCTCGGATATCAAGGCCGGCGCCAAGAAGGCCGGCGCCGACACCAAGCAAGAGATCCACGAAGCGACGAAATAGCCCCGACTATCGCCGCTGCCGCGGGGCTGGCCAGGGTTCTTGTCAGTCCCGCAGCAGGTCGTTGATGCTGGTCTTCGACCGCGTCTGGGCGTCGACCGTCTTGACGATCACGGCGCAGTACAGGCTGGGGCCGCCCTTCGGATCAGGCAGGCTGCCGGGCACGACGACGCTGTAGGGCGGCACCTTGCCGATATGGACCTGGCCGGTCTTGCGGTCGACGATCTTGGTCGAGGCGCTGAGGAACACCCCCATCGACAGGACCGAGCCCTCGCCGACGATCACGCCTTCGACGACTTCCGAACGGGCGCCGATGAAGCAGTTGTCCTCGATGATGGTCGGATTGGCCTGCAGGGGCTCCAGCACGCCGCCGATGCCGACGCCGCCCGACAGGTGGACGTTCTTGCCGATCTGGGCGCAAGAGCCGACCGTCACCCAGGTGTCGACCATCGTGCCCTCATCGACATAGCCGCCGATGTTGACGAACGAGGGCATCAGGATGACGTTCTTGCCGACATAGGCCCCGCGACGGACGATGGCGCCCGGAACCGCGCGGAAGCCGGCGGCTTCGAAATTGGGGGCGTCCCAGCCGTCGAACTTGTTGGCCACCTTGTCCCACCACGGCCCCACCGCCCCGCCCAGGGTTCCGGCCCGCATCACGGTGTTGGGGTTAAGGCGGAACGACAGCAGCACGGCCTTCTTCAGCCACTGGTGAGTGACCCATTCGCCGTCCAGCTTTTCCGAAACGCGGGCCTTGCCGTTGTCGAGCAGCAGCAGGGCTTCGTCCACCGCCGTGCGGACCGGGCCGGTGGTGGCGGTCGAGACCGCGTCGCGAGCCTCCCAGGCGGCTTCGATCTCGGTTTGCAGATCAGCCAAGCTGATCGAGGAGGGGCTGACGGTGGTCATGGCTCAGAGGTCCTTCAGGCGCGCCGAGGTCAGGAACCCGGCCAGGTCTTGCGTGCGGTGGTGGACGAAGTCGGCGGTCGAGGCGGCCGCGTGGGCCCCGACCAGGACGGTGGTCATGCCCAGGGTCGCGGCCGGGGCCAGGTTCTTCTCGCTGTCCTCGAAGAAGGCGGTGACCGGCGCCGACACGTTGTGCAGGGCGCTGATCTTCTCGAAGGTGGCCATGGCCGGCTTGGGCAGATAGTCGGCCGTCTCGATGGCGAACACGTCCTCGAACAGATGGTCCAGGCCCAGATGGCCCAGCACCCGTTCGGCATGGCCCAGCGAACCGTTGGTGAAGATCAGCCGGCGACCCGGCAGGCGATGGAGGGCGTCGCGCAGGTCCGGATCGGGAACCAGCCGATCCATCGCGACGTCATGCACCTCGTCGAGGAAGGCCTTGGGGGCCATGCCGTGGTTGGCCATCAGCCCGGCCAGGGTGGTGCCGTGCTCGTGGTAGTATTTCTTCTGCAAGGCGCGGGCCTCGTCGCGCGGCAGTCCGGTCTCGCGTTCGACGAAATCGGTCATCTTGCCCTCGATCAGGGCCATGTAGTCGCTCTCGGCCGGATAGAGGGTGTTGTCGAGGTCGAACAGCCAGGTGTCGATATGGGCGAGGTCGGGGCTCACTTCGAGATCAGCGTGCCGGCGCCGTGCTCGCTGAACAGCTCCACCAGCATGGCGTGCGGACGCCGGCCATCCAGGATGACCACGGCCTCGACGCCGGCTTCCACGGCGTGGATGGCGTTTTCCAGCTTGGGGATCATGCCGCCGGTGGCGACGCCCGTGGCGATCAGCTCGCGCGCCTCCTCGACGGTCATCTGACGGATCAGCTTGCCGTCGGCGTCCAGAACGCCGGCGATGTCGGTCAGCATCAGCATCCGCTTGGCCTTCAGGGCGCCCGCCAGGGCGCCGGCCACGGTGTCGGCGTTGATGTTGAAGGTCTGGCCGGCCTCCGAGACGCCGATCGGGGCGATCACCGGGATGTAGTCGGTCTCGGACGACAACAGGGCCTGGATGATGTGCGGGTCGACCTTGGTCGGCTCGCCCACGAAGCCCAGATCGACGACCTGCTCGATATTGCTGTCGGGATCGCGCTTGGTGCGGGTGACCTTTTCAGCGGTGATCATCCGGGCGTCCTTGCCCGACAGACCCACGCCGCGCACGTCGGCCTCGGCCCCCGCCAGGGTGATCCAGTTGGCGATTTCCTTGTTGATGGCGCCCGACAGCACCATTTCGGCCACTTCCATGGTCGCTTCGTCGGTGACGCGCAGGCCGTCGATGAAGGTCGACTTGACGCCGGCCCGCTCGAGCATGCGGCTGATCTGCGGACCGCCGCCGTGCACCACCACCGGATGGACGCCGAGAAGCTTGAGCAGCACCGCGTCGGCGGCGAACACCTTGGCCACGTCTTCCTGGCCCATGGCGTGACCGCCGTATTTGATCACCACCGTCTCGCGGTCATAGATCTGGATATAGGGCAGGGCCTCGGCCAGGGTCTTGGCGGTGGCCCAGCCCGCTTCCTCGGCGGCGTCGGTCAAGGCGGAAGTCCTCTGCGGAAAAGGGCGCGTCTCGATAGCGGACCCCGCCCCCCCTGTCACCCCGCCCTGTCACTAAGGCGGAGAGTCGAAGCCGGGCGCCGGGTCAGGCCGGGTGACGGCTGAAGCGCCATTTCATCGCCAGCACCCCCGCCGCCATCGCCAGGCAGGCCAGGTTGGAGGCGATCACCGGCCAGGCGCGGATCAGCACGCCGTACAGCGTCCAGCACGCGAACCCGGTCACGGTGACCACATACATGCGCAGCGACACCGATTGGGCGTCACGCTCGCGCCAGATCTTGATCATCTGGGGCGCGAAACTGCTGATCGACAGCAGGGCCGCCGTGACCCCGACGGCCACGGCCAGGGGCGAGGCCGCCACGGTCAGCTGGCCTTGGCCAACTCGTGGAGGCCCCACAGGGCGATATAGTCCGGCGACAAGGTCAGTCCGACGGGCGGCGGGCCCGGCGCGTGGCCGTCGCGCAGGCAGGCGGTCAGATAGTGCAGGGCGCTGCGCACGCCGTTGCCGGAATAGGGCTTGCCGATCACCCCGCAGGCGCCGGCGAAGTCGTCGGGCAGACGCTTGACGTTGGCGGTCATGAACAGGGCCACGCCGCCGCAATCCTGATGGATTCGTCGAGCGACCTCCACGCCGGTGGGGCCGTCGGCCAGGTGGACATCCACCAGGGCCAGGTCAGGGTGAAGGTCGTGGGCCATGGTCACCGCTTCGTCCGCGGTCATGGCGTGTCCCAGCGCGCGGCAGCCCGCCTCGTCAAGCAGGAACTCCAGTTCTGTGGCGAGCAGAACTTCATCTTCAACGATCAAAACGCCGAGCGGTCGCTCGTTCATGGCACATCCTCGCCCGGGGTCTAAGGGCGCGCGCCATTCACGGGCAAGGTGATCACGACGCGCGTACCTGGCGATGCGTCCAGCGCTTCGAACCTGGCCTTCAATTGCTGGCAGAGCAGTTGAATGATCGTCAGTCCAAACCCGTTGACGCTCGCCGAGGTCGGCATACCAACGCCGTCGTCGCTGATTTCGATCCGAAACGCGTCCTCATTTCGAGTTATGCCCACGAAGACCCGGCCAGGCCGGCCTTCCGGGAAGGCGTGGCGGGTGGCGTTGGACAGCAATTCGCTGATCACCAGGGCCAGGGGCGCGGCTTTCGACGCGGCGACGTCGACGCGTTCCAGATCGAGGCTGAAGGCGATGTCGTCGCGACCCGCCGAGCCGACCACGTCGGCCACCAGATCCCTGACGAAGGCCGAGACGTCGAAGCGCTCGACGTCGTCGCTCTGGAACAGGCGGCGGTGAACGGTGGCGATGGCGTTGACGCGGTCGAGCATGCCGCGCAGCGCGGCTTTCACCGCCGGGTCGGCGACGCGGCGGTTCTGCAGCAGCAGCAGGGAGGAGATGAGCTGCAGGTTGTTCTTGACCCGGTGATCCACCTCGTGAAGCAGGGCGGTTTTCTGCTCCAGCGCCTGGGTCAGTTCCAGCGTGCGGTCAGCGACCAGCTGCTCAAGGTCTCGCCGGGACTGTCCAGGGCTTGGATCGCCGCGGGGCTCGGGTTCGGGCGGCTGAGAGAGGTCCGTCATGAGACCGCCGGATTCGGCATTTGCAGGCTTCCTACCTCCGGCATGTCCAGCCTTTCTACCGCGCCTAACGTCTCGAGGGGGCGCGCAGTTCCTATCGTTGCAGGCCGCCAGCATGACGCAAAAAACCGCGCGGCGTGAATCGGGGTCGGAGTCACGCCGCGCGGGCGAGACGAAAACGGGAGGCGGGCCGGTCTATTTGGGCTGGTAGATCCTGTCGAAGATCGCGCCGTCGGCGAAGTGCGCGGCCTGGGCCTTGGTCCAGCCGCCAAAGGTGTCGTCGATGGTCACCAGCGGGATAGCTTTGAACTTGCTGGCGAATTTGGCGGCGACGGTCGGGTCGCGGGGACGGTAGTGGTGCTTGCCGATCAGGGTCTGGGCCAGGGGGCTGTAGAGGAAGTTCAGATAGCCTTGGGCGGCCAGACGGGTCTTGTGGCGGTCGACATTCTTGTCGATCAGCGCCACCGGCGGTTCGGCCAGGATCGACAGCGACGGATAGACGATATCGAACTTGCCCGGCAGTTCCTCCTGGGCGAGGTAGGCCTCGTTCTCCCAGGACAACAGCACATCGCCGATGCCGCGCTGGGTGAAGGTGGTGGTCGCGCCGCGCGCGCCGCTGTCGAGGATGGGGACGTTCTTGAACAGCGCCTCGACGAAGGCCCGGGCCTTGGCCGGGTCGCCGCCCGGCTGCCTCAAGGCCCAGGCCCAGGCGGCCAGGTAGTTCCAGCGGGCCCCGCCCGAGGTCTTGGGGTTGGGCGTGATGACGTCGACCCCGTCCTTGATCAGGTCGCTCCAGTCCTTGATCTTCCAGGGATTGCCCTTGCGGACCAGAAAGACCACCGTCGAGGTGTAGGGTGACGAGTTGTTGGGCAGGCGCGACTGCCAGTTGGCGGGAAGCAGCTTGGCCCGGGCCGCGATCTCGTCGATGTCGTAGGCCAGGGCCAGGGTGACGACGTCGGCCTGCAGGCCGTCGATCACCGAGCGGGCCTGCTTGCCCGAGCCGCCATGGCTCTGATTGATCGTCAGGGTCTGGCCGACCTTTTCCTTCCAGTACTTGGCGTAGGCCGCGTTGATGTCCTTGTAGAGCTCCCGCGTCGGGTCATAGCTGACGTTCAGCAGGGTCAACGGCTTGACGCCGCGCGCCGAGGCCGGACCGCCCATCATGGCCGACGCCGTCAAGGCCGCTGCGCCGGCCGAGGCGCCCGTCAGGACACCGCGGCGAGAAGGGGACTTTGAGACATCGCTCATGAGGGCAATCCTGGTGGGGCCTTGTGGGGCGAAAAAGCTCGGCCAGCTGGCCTAGAACGCGAACTGGCTTCGGAAATTGACGGCTTGATAGTTTTGACTGAGCCCGACCAGACCGCCGGCCGGATCCTGACGGTCAATGCTGACATCCAGATAATCCAGCGAGAACTTGGTCACTCCATTGGGGAACCAGTTGACGCCGACGGTCGAGATCGTCTGTTCGCCGCCGCGCACGCGATCGGCCGCCAGGGCGGCGTTCTCGTGGTGGTTCAGGTTGAGAACCGAATAGCGGGCCGCCAGTTCCCAGGCGCCCCATTTTCCGGCCTTGGGGTCGAACGGCTTGGCGATGCTGGGCGCGTCGAAGGCGAAGCTGCCGGTGTTGTACTTGCGGCTTTCGCCGGTCAGGACCCAGCCGCTCTCGACATACCAGCCCGTGAACTTCGGATCGGAGACCCCGGGGGCCGCGTTGCGGCGATCCACGGTGATGTCGAAATACTCGCCCTGGATCAGCAGGTTCTTGCGCTGGGCCGCCAGCTCGAGGCCGTAATGCCGGGCGCCCGAGGCGTCGATCGCGCCGCTGGTGACCAGGCGCTGGCCATCGACCCGCAGCTCCGGACGGTCCTGGATGGTGATCGGATAGGCGCCGTTGACCGGGGCGATCTGGGCGGGGGTGACCACGACGCTGGCGTTGACGCCGGTATGGATCAGCCAGTCCTTGCCCTTGAAGGGCGTGGCGGCGGCGCGGACCACATAGGCCAGCTGCTCGTCATAGGTCTGGGCGTCGCCGGCCTTGGCGCCGGTGACCGCGCCCGACAGTAGCCAACGGTCGCCCAGGGCCTGGGCCTGCAGCGCGATGCGCTTTTCGGCGCCGGCCATGGTGCGGGCCGCTTCAGCGGGCGAGGGCCGTTCCAGGAACAGCCCGCCCGTCACCGAGCCCGCGTCTTCCAGGCCCAGGTTCGGCGCGAAGACCCCGATCTTCAGGTTGAAGGGCTTGTAATCGTACTGCAGGAACGCCTCCTGCAGTTCGCCCGAACCGTCCGTGCCGCTGCCGCCCAGGTCGAGCAGGACCCTGTAGCTGAAGGCCTTGTAGAACTTGCCGTCCACGCCCAGGCGCACGCGACGGAAATTGGTGCCGCTGTTCAGGTCGCGGGCGGGACCGATCACGGCCGGCAGGCCCTTGTCCTGGAAGTACTGGGCGGCGTCCATTTGCATCACGCCGTGGAGGGCGATGCTGAAGGCGCCGTCGCTGGACGCGATGGTCGGCTTGCCGGCGGCGACGCTGACCGTGGTGGCGTTCTGGGCGGCGCGGACGTCCTTGAGGCTGGCGGCGGTGGCGGCCTTGAGGTCGGCGATCTGGCTGGACAGCGCGCTGAGCTGGGCTTCAAGCGCGGCGATCCGGGCTTCGGCGTCGGCGGGCGTCGTCTGGGCGTCGGCCGCCCCGGCCATCGCCAGAAACGACACGCCGGCCACGAGCGTGGTCCGAAACACGGTTTGGGTCGTTCTCATCGGTCTTCCCCTCCCGGCGCCGTGACCGGCGTCGGTGCGTTGGTGATAGGGAAGACGATTATTCCTAGTTGTTAAATAGAGATTAGGAAATCGGGTTTTGAGATTTTCTGGGGGCGTGACCGAATGTCGCGGCCGCCGGCCGGAAAGCCCTTCAAATCCAAAGGCATGATTGGCTAGCCAGGCCTTAATGCCAACCGCTTGCGGGCCGCAAGTCGCGCGAAAGAGTTCCGGCGGACGCCGCGGCGTCCGCCGGGAGGGTCCTTAGAACATCGCCCGGCCGGCGAGGCGCAGATTGTAGCGCTTCTGCTTCTTGGCGGCCTCGACGCCGCCCTCGAGGGCCAGATAGGACATCGGCGTGCCCGCCTTGAGCGAGAAGCCCAAGGTCGCCGCGCCCTGCTTGTCGTCCAGGGCGGCCAGGGTGAACGGCGAGCCGTTCTTGAACTGGGCGACGGTGTCGCCGACCTGGCCGGCCAGGGTCTGGCGATAGCCGACCCGCACTTCGGGACGCCACCAGACATCCTTGCCGAAGTCGGCGCCGAAGGCGATGCCGAACTCGCCGCTCAGATTGCTGGAGGTGCGTTCGGCGACGGTCAGGTCGAAGCCGGCCCCGCCGCCCGTTTCCTTGCGCTGGCCTTCGCGCAGCCAAACATAGTCGACCCGGCCTTCAGGGCGAACGAAGTAGCGGCCGAGCTTGTGCTCATAGGCGGCGCCCGCGAAGGCGTTCGCGGTCGCGCCGGTCCAGTCGGCGCTGTTCTTCAAGATCAGGTCCGCCAGACCGTCGCCATTGCCGTCGGGCGCGATGAAGCGGCGATCGCCGGTGAACCAGCCATAGCCGCCGCCGCCGCCGGCGTTCAGGCGCCAGCCGCCGACCGACCGGCGCCAGTAGGCGCCGCCTTGCACGAAGGAGGCGGTGGTCTGCTCGCCGACCTTGGCGACCGTGTCATGTTCCTCGGCGTTGACATAGGCCAGGGTCAGGCCCAAGGCCCCGCCCGCGTCGCCCATCGCCTCATAGCCGGCGACGAAGCCGAAGGCTTGGTTGTCGGAACCGGCCGTCGCACCCTTGTCGCGGCGGACCAGCGAGTTGATTTCCTGGATCCAGAGGCTGTCGGGGCCATAGCGTTCGCCCGGGTCGGGCTTCACGGCGGTGGCGGTCGAGATCAGTTGGTTGGCCGACTGCAGCGAAGCGAACAGGCCCTCGCCCTGGTCGGGCAACAGCTGATCATAGAGGCCCAGGAACCCGTCCTTGGCGTTTTGGGCCAGCACGGTGGTGGCCAGTTTGCTGTCGGAGCCCAGCGCCGCGAACACCGCGTCATAGGCCGAGCTTTCCGAGCGATTCATGCCGATCTCGCTGGCCGAGCGGCGGCGGACGTCGACATAGACGTTGGTGGCGTCGGCGCGGCTCGAGGCCACATAGAGATAGGGCGACTCGGCCAACAGACCCTGGCCCAGCGCGCCGGCGTTCACGCTGCCGGCCGAGATCACCGTGTAGGTTGTCGGCTGCTTGACCAGGCCCGTCAGGCGAATGCCCAGCTCGGCGCCCGACGCGATGTTGGCGGCGCCCGAGACGACCAGCTTGGTGTTGGTCCCGGCGGTCGGGTCGGCCGTGAACAGGATCTTGCTGCTCGCGCCCACATCGAGGCTGGTGACATTGATGGTCGCCGCGTTGGCGATGCCCAGGCTGCCCTTGCCCACGGTGATGGCCAGTCGGCCGTCGCTGTCGGTGAGATTGCCCAGAGCGATGGCGCCGCCGTCGATCGTCAGCTTGTCCGCGCCGGCCCCGAACGCCATCGCGCCGACCAGGCTGCCGCTCAGCAGGTTCAGCGTATCGTCGCCGGCCCCGAACAGCACGTCGCCGGTCAAGGACGGCGCGGTCACGGCGATGGCCGCATTGGTGGTGCTCGTCACGGTGTCGGTCGACGGATAGGTGCTGGTCGCGGCGTAGGACGTCGGGCTCGATTGGGTGACCGTGACGCCGGAGGCGTTGGCGCGCAGGTCCAGGGCGATGGCCGAGCCCGCGGCGGTGACGGTCGCGCCGACGCCGTCGCGCGTCGAAGTGGGCGCGCCGACCGAGGCGCGGATGGCGCCGGTGTTGTTGATGGTCTTGAGCGTGCCCGCCTGGTCGAGAACGGCGACGGCGTCGCCCGTCTCGCCGCTGCGGACGGCGGCGATCGTGCCCCTGTTGTTCAGGGTGGTGGCGACCGCGCCGGTTCCGATCACCAGCCCCCGGGCGCTGGCGGTGACGCCCGAGCCCGCATATGAGCTTGAACTGGCGCCGATGGCCCCGCGATTGAGGATTTCCGCCGCCCTGGCCCCGGCGTTCAGCTGCAGGCCGGTGGCGTTGGCCTCGATGGCGGTCGCGGTGACCTGACCGTCGTTGCGGGCGCCGCCGGACAGCGTCGTGACAAAGCCGCCCGACCCCGCGCCGATCTGAATGGCGGTGGCGTTGACCTTGTCATAGACGCCCGAAGCGGTGATCGCGCCCTTGGCGACCAGACCATAGGCGTTGTCGGCGGCGCCGACGGCCCCGACGGTGACGGTCTGGGTGGCCGAGCCGATCAGCAGGGCGGGCGCGCCGCCATAGGTGGTGATGCTCGACGCGCCGCTGGTCGACGAGGTGGTGACGGTCGTGATGACGGTGGCGCCGTCGGCGCTGACCGCGGTCGCGCTGTTGGAGCCTTGCAGCAGCACGCCGCCGGTGACGTCGCCGCCGATCCGCACAGCCGGCCCGCCTTGCAGAAGATCATCGGAGTCGAGCTTGTCGACCGCCGTCGTTCCCGGGCGCGAGGTATAGCGATAGCCCGTCGAGGAAATCGCGCCTTGCAGGGTGATCGGGCCGGTGACGTTGGAGTCGATCGCCGCACCGACCGCATTGGCGCCCTGGACGCTGATCGTTCCGCCCAAGGTCACCTTGCCGGTCACCGGGGCGGCGACGCGCACGCCCTTGCTGTTGTCGCCCAGAACGCTGATCGACCCGGCGCTGGTCAGGTTGCCGATCAACTGGCTTTCCAGCGAGATGCCGGCGGAATTATTGCCTTCGATCGAGATCGTTCCGGCCGAGTCGTGGGTGATGTCGCCGGTAAAGGCGCCGGGACCGGTCAGGCGGACGCCGAAGCGATCCGACCCCTGGGCGAACGGGCCGTCGATATCGCCGTCCGAATCGGTGTCGGTGGCCGTGTAGTCCTCGGTCAGCGAGATGGCGCTGGAATTGGTGACCGATCCGGTCTTGCCGCCCAGGATCAGCACGCCGGTCGAACCGTTGACCCCGACCGCGGCCAGGGTTCCCAGGTTGGTGACCTTGTTGTTGCTGTCCAGCGTGATCAGGGCCCCCGCGGTGGTCGGCTTGATCGAGCCGTCCGCCGCGACCTTGACGTCGTCGGCCGCGCCACTGGCGGCGCTGGACGTCGCGATCGGCGTCGTCCGCGCGGTCGAGACCGTGGTTTCAGCCGACGCGGCGAACGCCAAGGCCAGGAGAGGAGCGGCTGCGACTGTCGCGACCAGGACCTTGCGCTGCATTACGTTCGATACCTCGGAAAAGAACCCAGACCCTAACTTGCGTCACGTTGCGGCGAAATTGCGGTGAGCAACGTCAACAACACGCATTCAGGCGCCAACCGTCTATCGCATGGCATGGCGGGGCGCCATATCTGGTTCAACGAATCCCTAATCACGGCGAGAATCGAGGAACGGGTCCATGTCGCCGGTGAAACCGTCCTTTGAGACCGCGACCCGTGTCGCGGCGCGCGCCGCGCTTCCGGTCCTGGTCGGACCGGCGGCGATCCTGGTCCTGGCCGCCGCCGGCGGCGCCCGGCCCGGCCCGGCCGTGCTGACGGCGATCTTGGCCGGCTTCGGCGGGCTCTATCTGAACGCCCGCGTGCGTCGCGTCGAGTTGGAGGCCGCGCCCGTGGCCGCCCAGGCCCCGGCGGCGCAACAGAAGGCCCCGCCCTTCGCCATGATCCTGGAGCGTTTGCCCGACCCGCTGATGGTCATCGCCGCCGACGAGGCCGACGATCTGACCGGTCGCCGCTTCGTGTTCGCCAACGCGGCCGCGCGCGAGCTTTTCCGGATCCAGCGCGAGGGCACGCTGCTGGTCACCGCCATGCGCAACCCCCAGGTGCTGGAGGCGGTGGACGAGGCCCTGTTCGGCGACATCGAGCGGGCGGTGGAATATGAGACCGGCGGTAGCCAGGGTCGGTCCTGGATCGCCCATGCCCGGCCGCTGAGCGAGGGCCCCGAAGGCTCGCGCCTGGCCATGCTGGTGCTACGCGACGAAACCGACGCCCGCCGCAGCGAGCGCACCCGCGCCGACTTCCTGGCCAATGCCAGCCATGAGCTGCGCACGCCCCTGGCCTCGCTGTCGGGCTTCATCGAGACCCTCCGCGGCCACGCCAAGGAAGATCCGGTCATCCGGGAGAAATTCCTGGCCATCATGCAGGCCCAGGCCGAACGGATGGCGCGCCTGATCGACGACCTGATGAGCCTGTCGCGCATCGAGTTGAACGAGCACATCGCGCCGCTGGGCCGGGTGGACCTGGCGATGGCCACGATCGACGTGATCGACGCCTTGACGCCCCAGGCCAAGGAAAAGGCGGTCAGCTTCGATCCGGTCCTGCCGCCGCGCGGCGCGGCCGTGGTCGAGGGCGACCGCGACCAGATTATCCAGGTGGTGCAGAACCTGATCGACAACGCCATCAAATATACGCCCACCGACGGCGTGGTGCGGGTCGAGATCTTTCCGGGCCTGGCGGCGGACGCCGCCGCGGGCCCGCGCGATCCGGCGGCGGCGCGAATGTCGCTGTTGACCCCCGACCACGCGGCCGGCGAGCGCTACGCCGCCTTGCGGGTCACCGATCGTGGTCCGGGCCTGGCCCGCGAACACCTGCCGCGCCTGACCGAACGATTCTATCGCGTCGAGGGTCAGAAGAGCGGCGACCGATCCGGCACCGGCCTGGGTCTGGCCATCGTCAAGCACATCATGAACCGCCATCGCGGCGGCCTGACGGTCGAGAGCGTCCAGGGCGAGGGCGCGACGTTCGGGATCTATCTGCCGATGGCCAAGGCGGTGGCGACGCGCCCCGTGGCCGCTTCAGCGGAAGCCTAGAGTGCGGGACGTCCTGCCGGCTGTCTTCAAACTGTCATTGAAACGTCGCATAAGGCCAGCGCCGGGCGGGCATAGCTCAATCCGGGCGAGACAGCGCGTTGGGCGCCGTCTTCGAAACCCCTCGCGCAAGACCCCGCCGCACGCATGCTGATCTGGCTCTCGCTCCTGTTCCTGGCGCTGTTTTCAAGCGTCGCCTTCATGCTCGGCCGCGGCCGGGCGGTGAAGACCGCCGGCGGCGTCGCCCGGGTCCTCCATTCCCTGCCGGGCTATTACGGGACCTATGCGGCCCTGTGGGCCGGCGTGCCCGCCGCCCTGTTGCTGCTGCTGGGCGCGATGTTCGGCGGTCGCGTCGAGGACGCCATGCTGCAGGCCCAACGGCCGGCCGTGGTCCGCGCCCTGGCGGTCGATCGCCAGGCGGTGTTCTTCAGCGACGCCCAGGCCATCGCCTCGGGGATCGCGCCCAGCGAGATCGCCTATGAGGGCGAACTGAAGGCCGCCCTCGACATCAAGGTCGCCGAAGCCCAACGCGTCGACGCCCTGATCCGCTACAGCGTGCTGGCCCTGGCCGGCGTGCTGGCCCTGGCCGGTTTCCTGCTGGCCTTTCCGCGCCTGTCGGCCGACTTCCGCGCCCGCAACCGGGTCGAGGGCTGGGTCGGCGGCCTGTTGTTGACCTGTTCCATCGCCGCCGTCCTGACCACCGTGGGCATCCTGATGTCCCTGGTCTGGGAAAGCTGGCGCTTTTTCCAGACGGTTTCGCCGATCTCGTTCCTGCTGGGCACCGAGTGGAACCCGCAGATCGCCATGCGCGCCGATCAGGTGGCCGCCACCGGCGCGTTCGGCGCGGTGCCGCTGTTCGCGGGCACCTTCCTGATCATGCTGATCGCCATGGCCGTGGCCGCTCCGGTCGGCCTCTATTCGGCGATCTACCTGTCCGAATATGCCAGCCGCCCGGTGCGCGCGACGATCAAGCCGCTGCTGGAGATCCTGGCCGGCGTGCCCACCGTGGTCTACGGCTTCTTCGCCGCCCTGACCGTGGGACCGCTGTTCCGCGCCTTTTTCAACGGCATCGGGGCCGCGATGGCCGGCGGACCCTTTCCCGGCGTCGCCGACTATCTGATGCAGGTCCAGAACCAGATGGCCCTGGTGGCCGGGGTGGTGATGGGCATCATGCTGATCCCGTTCGTGTCGTCGCTGTCGGACGACATCATCAACGCCGTGCCCCAGACCCTGCGCGACGGCAGCTACGCCATGGGCGCCACCAAGTCCGAGACGGTCAAGCGGGTGGTCCTGCCCGCGGCCCTGCCGGGGATCATGGCCGCCATGCTGCTGGCCGTGTCGCGCGCGGTCGGCGAGACCATGATCGTCACCATGGCGGCCGGCCTGCAGGCCAAGCTGACCGCCAATCCGCTCGACACCGTGACCACGGTCACCGTGCAGATCGTCACCCTGCTGACCGGCGACCAGGAGTTCGACAGCGCCAAGACCCTGTCGGCCTTCGGCCTGGGCCTGACGCTGTTCGTGGTGACCCTGGGCCTGAACATCATCGCCCTGCGCATCGTCCAGAAGTATCGGGAACAGTATGACTGACGTCACCCCGTCCGCCCTGGGCCCCGTCGGTTCCGCCGCCCGCCTGTCGGCCATGGAAGCGCGGCTCAAGAAGCGTCACCGCTCCGAAGTGTGGTTCAAGGCCCAGGGCCTGATGGCCATCACCGTGGCCATGGTGTTTCTGGTGGTGCTGGTCGGCCGCATCGTCGGCCAGGGCTATACGACCTTCCAGACCCATACCCTGAGCATGCCGGTCTATCTGAACCCGGAACGGATCGACGCGTCCGATCTCGAGGGCGTCAACTATGACTATATCGTCGCCGAGGCGACGATGAAGAAGCTGGGCGTCCAGGACGACGATCTGGGGACGACCTCCGGCAAGGTCATGGACCTGATCTCGCGCGACTTCGGCTTCCAGCTGCTCAATCAGCTGAAGGCCGACAAGTCGCTGATCGGCAAGACGGTGACCGTCACCGGTCCGTTCAAGGCCGACGCCGACCTCTATTTCAAGGGCCAGATCAAGCGCTCGACCGCGCAGGAAGACCGCAAGCTGGACGACCAGCAGCTGGACTGGCTGGACCAGATGAAGAAGGACGGCTCGGTCAAGTCGGGCTTCAACTTCGCCTTCTTCACCAATTCGGACTCCACCGAGCCGGAACAGGCCGGGGTGCTGGGCGCCGTGGTCGGGTCGGCCATGATGCTGCTGATCACCGCCCTGATCGCCGTGCCGGTAGGGGTGATGGCCGCCGTCTATCTGGAAGAGTTCGCGGCCAAGAACCGCTGGACCGACGTGATCGAGGTCAACATCAACAACCTCGCCGCCGTGCCGTCGATCGTCTACGGCCTGCTGGGCCTGGCCCTGTTCATCAACTGGCTGCACGTGCCGCGATCCTCGCCGCTGGTCGGCGGCCTGGTGCTGGCCCTGATGGCCCTGCCCACCGTGATCATCGCCACCCGCTCGGCCCTGAAGGCCGTGCCGCCCTCGATCCGCGAAGCCGCCCTGGGCGTCGGCGCCTCCAAGACCCAGACCGTCTTCCACCACGTGCTGCCGCTGGCCATGCCCGGCGTGATGACCGGCGCGATCCTGTCGCTGGCCCACGCCCTGGGCGAGACCGCGCCGCTGCTGATGATCGGCATGGTCTCGTTCGTGCCCGGCGTGCCCGAAGGCTTCACCGGCGCCGCCACCGTCCTGCCCGTGCAGGTGTTCATCTGGGAGAACGCCTCGGAGCGCGCCTTCCACGAGCGCACCGCCGGAGCCATCATCGTGCTTCTGGTCTTCATGATCGTCATGAACGCCGCGGCGGTCATCCTGCGCCGCCGCTTCGAGCGTCGCTGGTAGACACCCATGATCCTGAACCCTTCCGCCCTTCCCCTCGTCCAGGGACACGCCATGCCCCCCGCCAGCCCCGATGATTCGGTCTCCGCGCCGAAGATCAAGACCGCCGCGCCCCGGAGCTATGCGCCGGCCGCGTCCAGCGAGATCAAGATCCACGCCAAGGACGTCAACGTCTTCTATGGCGACAAACAGGCGCTGTTCGACGTCAATATTGACATCCCGGCCAAGTCGGTCACCGCCTTCATCGGCCCGTCGGGCTGCGGCAAGTCGACCTTTCTGCGCTGCATCAACCGCATGAACGACACCATCCCGACCGCCAAGGTGTCGGGCGTGATCGAGATCGACGGCCAGGACGTCAATCTCAAGAGCGTCGACCCGGTGGTGCTGCGCTCGCGCGTCGGCATGGTGTTCCAAAAGCCCAATCCGTTCCCCAAGACCATCTTCGAGAACGTCGCCTACGGCCCGCGCATCCATGGCCTGGCCACCGGCAAGGCCGAGCTGGAAGCCATCGTCGAGAGCAGCCTGAAAAAGGCCGGCCTGTGGAACGAGGTCGCCGACCGCCTGCATCAGCCCGGCACCGGCCTGTCGGGCGGTCAGCAGCAGCGCCTGGTTATCGCCCGCGCCATCGCCGTCGGCCCCGAGGTGATCCTGATGGACGAGCCCTGCTCGGCCCTGGACCCGATCGCCACCGCCCGCATCGAGGAGCTGATCGACGAGCTGCGCAGCCAGTTCTGCATCGTCATCGTCACCCACTCGATGGCCCAGGCCGCCCGCGTGTCGCAGAAGACCGCCTTCTTCCATCTGGGCAAGCTGGTCGAGAGCGGCTCCACCGAGGACATGTTCACCAATCCTCGCGACACCCGCACCCAGGACTACATCACCGGCCGCTTCGGCTGACCGGTAGGATCACCCCCGCATGACCGAACATACCGTCAAGTCCTACGGCGAAGAGCTGAACCACCTCGCGGCCGAGGTCACCCGCATGGGCGGCCTGGCCGAGGCCCAGATCGCCGACGCCGTCGAATGCATCGCCCGCCGCGACGCGCCCCTGGCCCAGCAGGTCGTGGCCCGCGATGAGCGGCTGGACATTCTGCAAGGCGAGATCGAGCGCAAGGCCTTCCGCCTGATCGCCCTGCGCCAGCCGATGGCCATGGACCTGCGCCACGCCGTCGCCGCCCTGAAGATCTCGATGAGCCTGGAACGCTGCGGCGACATGGCCAAGAACATCGGCAAGCGCGCCCTGATCCTGACCGACGCCGAGCCGATGACGGCCCTGACCCGCTCGATCGAGCGGATGGGCAAGCTGGTCGAGGGCCGGCTGAAGGACGTGCTGGACGCCTATTCGGAGTCGGACCTGGAGCGCGCCATCGGCGTCTGGGGGCGCGATGAAGAGGTTGACGAGCACTACAACGCCATCTTCCGCGAACTGCTGACCTACATGATGGGCGATCCGCGCACGATCAACGCCTGCGCCCATCTGCTGTTCGTGGCCAAGAACCTGGAACGCATCGGCGACCACGCCACCAATATCGCCGAAATCATTCACTTCGAGATCACGGGCGAGGAGATCATCTCCAAGCGTCCGAAGCTCGACACGCCGCGCTGAGGGACACGTCGCCATGACGCCGTACGTTCTTGTGGTCGAGGATGAAGACGCCCTCGCCACCCTGCTGCACTACAATCTCGACAAGGAAGGCTACCAGGTCGCCGTCGCCGGCGACGGCGAGGAAGCCCTGACCATGGCCAGCGAACGCGCCCCCGACCTGGTGATCCTGGACTGGATGCTGCCCAAGGTCTCGGGCATCGAGGTCTGCCGCCGCCTGCGCGGCCGCTCCGAGACCCGCAATGTGCCGATCATCATGCTGACCGCCCGCGGCGAGGAGAGCGACCGCATTCGCGGCCTCGACACCGGGGCCGACGACTATGTGGTCAAGCCGTTCTCGATGGTGGAACTGACCGCCCGGGTCCGCGCCGTGCTGCGCCGCATCCGCCCCGGCCTGGCCGACGACCGCATCACGGTCGGCGACATCATCATCGACCGCGTCGCCCACCGGGTGAAGCGCCAGGGCAAGGAAGTCCATCTGGGCCCCACCGAGTTCCGCCTGCTCGACTATCTGATGCAGCACCCGGGCCGGGTGTTCAGCCGCGAACAGCTGCTGGACGCGGTCTGGGGCTCGGACGTCTATGTCGAGGCGCGGACGGTGGACGTGCACATCGGTCGCCTGCGCAAGGCCCTGAACGGCTCGGCGGACGGCGATCCGATCCGGACGGTGCGGTCGGCGGGGTATTCGCTGGATGTCGAGGCGGCTTAAGCCCCCAAAACACCGCCCTGATTTAGACATCTTACATTCGTAATTATCGATCCTGCTCTGGGAGGAGACGATAATGACGATGGTCACGCTTCGTCGACTGGGCGCCGGCGCCCTGTCGCTGTTGGTCGCCGGCTCGGCCGCGACGCCGGGTCTGGCCTTGCCCTCCGCCCCGCCGCGCGGCGACGGAACGCCGTCGGCCGAGGCCTGCGCCGCCCTGGGCTTCGCCCCGCCGCCAGCCCAGCCCGATTGGCGGGGAACGGCGATCCGCGCCAGCAAGCCGCCCGCGACGCCGTCGAGGGCCTATCCGGGACCGCCTCCGCCCCCTCCGCCGCCGCCGCCCTCGACTTCAGTGGCGATGGCCTATTCGGGGCCGGCGCCGCCCCTGCCGATCCCGCCGGTCTCGCGGGCTGCGTATGGCGAGGCGCCGCTGGTCCGCGACACCGAACGCTATCCCGGCGCGGTCGCCAATCCGGTCAAACGTACGGCGGAAGAGCCGGTCTCGACCTTCTCGATCGACGTCGATACGGCGGCCTACGCCAATGTCCGGCGCTTCCTCAATGACGGAACGCCGCCGCCGCGCGACGCGGTGCGGGTCGAAGAGATGATCAACTATTTCGACTACGGCTATGCCCGCCCGACCCGTCGCGAGACGCCGTTCCAGGCGACCGTCGCCGTGGCCCCGTCGCCCTGGTCGGCCCAGCGCCAGATCCTGCATATCGGCCTGCAGGGCTACGCCCAGCCGCGCGCCGCCGCGCCGCCGCTGAACCTGGTGTTCCTGATCGACACCTCGGGCTCGATGTCGGGCGAGGATCGCCTGCCCTTGGCCCGCAAGGCGCTGAACGTGCTGATCGACCAGCTGCGGCCGCAGGACCGCGTGGCGATGGTGGCCTATGCCGGCTCGGCCGGGGCGGTGCTGGCCCCCACCGACGGCCGCTCCAAGCTGAAGATGCGCTGCGCCCTGGGCGCCCTGCAGTCGGGCGGCTCGACGGCGGGCGGGGCCGGCCTGACCCTGGCCTATGACCTGGCCCGCCAGAACTTCGACAAGGCCGCCGTCAACCGGGTGATCCTGGTCACCGACGGCGACTTCAATGTCGGGCTCAGCGACCCCAGCCGACTGAAGGACGTGGTCGCCGACCAGCGCAAGAGCGGGGTCTATCTGTCGGTCTATGGCTTCGGACGCGGCAACTACAATGACGCGATCATGCAGACCCTGGCCCAGAACGGCAACGGCGTGGCGGCCTATGTCGACACCCTCAGCGAAGCCCGGAAACTGTTCCGCGACGACTTCCAGGCCAGCCTGTTCCCGATCGCCGACGACGTGAAGATCCAGGTCGAGTTCAATCCGGCCCAGGTCGCCGAATATCGGCTGATCGGCTACGAGACCCGGCTGCTGAGCCGCGAGGACTTCAACAACGACCAGGTCGACGCCGGCGAGGTCGGGTCCGGCGCCGCCGTCACCGCCCTCTACGAGATCACGCCGGTCGGGGCGCGGCCGTCCTCGGACCCGCTGCGCTATGGCCCGGCCGCCGGCGCCCCTGCCAGGCCGAGGGGCGAGCTGGCCTTCCTGAAGGTGCGCTACAAGACCCCGGGCGGAACGACATCACAGCTGATCGAACGCCCGATCGGCGCGCGCGACACCGTCGCCAGCCTGGCCGCCGCCCCCGAGGCCACCCGCTTCGCCATCGCCGTCGCCGCCTACGGCCAGAAACTGCGCGGCGATCCGTGGGTGGACGCCGGGTTCGGCTGGGATGACGTCACGGCCCTGGCTCAGGGCGCGCGGGGGGAGGACCCTGACGGTTTGCGGGCGGAGTTTGTTCAGCTGACCAAGGCGGCGCGGGATGTGGCGGGGCGGTGAGGGGGCGAAACGTTAGTTTGACACCGAGTCCGGCGCAGGTCAGATTCGTCAACTGGCGGGATACGCCGGACCAACCTTCAGCTCATCCGGCAGGTCATGGGAGAGCAGCCTTTGAGACGGTCGTCCATCGATGGACGTCCTAAAGCCCTTAGGTAAAACGGAGGCCGGGGCCCGCCACCCATTGTTCAAAAATCAAAGCCATAGTGCTCGAAGATCGCGCGCTGGCGGTCGTTCAGTTGCCGAAGATTGGCTTGAAACGGCATCAACACAACGCCGTGGTTGGCGATGGTTCGACCGGCACGGGCCAGACGTGGGCCTAGAGCTTTTGCGTATTGCACGTCCCAGTTCGGCTGTTCGCTATGAGCGGCCTGATAGAAAGCACTGGCCGCGATGTCGGCAATCTGTACTCCGGCGCTTAGGTGGGACTCGACAGGGCGATAGAGGTCAGGATGGAGCATATCCCAATCGATCTTGCCGGCCGATAGAACGGGCTTGGTTTGCCTGCGAAGGTATTCATGATAAGCGATGAGTTGATCGTAATTCAGGCCGCCAGCTCGTGATAGATCAAGCCTAATAAGTCTCGGTTCATTCCACTCCGTCATTGATTTCCGGCGGCAATATGCTGTAACGCGCTCAAGAAGAACTCTCGTGCACCAATTATAGAATGGCATCTGGCCGCCAGCTTTTGCGGCGCGATCGTTTCGGTACTGGTGCATATTGGGCTTGTGCGAAGCGACTACAAAAATCCGACAGTCGAGCTTCGCCAGCCTTTCGCACACGGCCAGTCGTCGCGATGTGTTGAGCGTCTTGTAGTGAAGTTGCGGCCCTTGGGTCAGTCTTAAGTCCGTGCGGACTTGGCGGACCCACTCAACCGACTTGGGATCATTTTCCGCTCGGACGACAACAGCGGACACAATGAACCACTCGCTGGCTCCGTTAGGGTCAACTGGTTGCACCCCACGGATGCCAGGATCGCCAGCTTCGTCAATATAGGCGACGAAGCCCACGTTCTTAGGACGGGAATCCCCATACATCGCGCGCATGAGTTCAGTAGCGACGGGTTCAGTCAATGGTGGCGCTTCGGGCGTAGCTCAAACCCCGACGCCCCCGCGTCGCGCCAAGCCTTACATCTCTTGGAGGCTGCAGCGTGCCGGTCTGGACAGGTCAGTCAAGGACGACGCTCTCGCGTCGCCGCGGAGCGGCGGCCCGCAAGGCCGTCCTTGAGCAACCTGTCCAGACCGGCGATCGTCTCGCCGTGAGATGTAAGGATGGCTCCCTCCGGCGCGGAGG
>JAHINZ010000224.1 GCA_018895795.1 Alphaproteobacteria bacterium | reverse complement strand
GTATTGTGACCGCCGAGGGGTTTTCTGAATTTACGAATAGGGCGAGACCTTTGAGTTTGTCCTCAGTCAATTGATTGGGGATAGTCATGACAGACAACTGCGCTTCGCCGGCCTCGCGCCATTTCCGAGCCCTTCTGCTCGCGGCCACAATTCTGGGCGGCGCGACGCCCGCCTTGGCCCAGCAGGCCGCGCCGGCCACCGAGGTCGATCTGGTGGTCGTCACGGGCAAGCGGGTGTCGGAAGCCAGCGTCGCCATCGGCACAGACCAGGCGACCGCCACCGTGTCGATCACGCGCGAGGCGCTGCTGTCGGCGCCGGCCGGCGTTACGGGTCTGAAAATGCTGGAGTCCCTGCCAGGCTTCAACGTGCAGGCCAATGACGCCCTGGGCATGTACGAGTTCGGCAACTCGGTGTCGGTGCGGGCCTTCAACTTCCAGCAGATCGGCTTCCTGCTCGACAACATTCCCATGGGGCGCAGCGACCAGTTCGGCGGCAGCCCGATCTATCGCTATGTCGACAACGAGAACCTGCTGCGGGTCACCGCCTCGGCCGGGGCGGGCGACGTGGCTCTACCCAGCTATGCGTCGCTGGGCCCGATCGTCGACTATTTCACCCAGACCCCCAGCGAGACCGCCGGCGGCTCGGCCAGCTACACCCGCGGCAGCGACGCGCTCAAGCGCACCTTCCTGCGGCTGGAGAGCGGCAAGGTCGGTCCGTTGTCGGGCTATGTCAGCGGGTCGTGGATCAAGGGCGATCTGTGGCGCGGTCCGGGCACGATCGACCGCAAGCACTATGAGGGCAAGTTGCGCTGGGACATGGGGGCGACCACCAGCCTGACCTTCCAGACCGTGCACAACGACTATTTCGACTACGACTCCCCGTCGATCAGCAAGGCGCAGTACAACGGTTCGGCGGGTGACATCTTTGGCCGCTCGGGCCGCGACTTCGCCTATCTGGGCTATGTGCCGGTTTCGGGCGCGCTGGGCTCGGCGGCCACGGCGACCTCGCTGCCGATGACCACGGCCGGGGTGGCCTACTCGAACGCCAACTATAACCAGTACTACAAGTTCGCCGTGAACAAGCGGCAGGACCACCTCTATGGCCTGACGTTCAAGACCGCGATCGGCGAGAACATCAACCTGACCAGCACGGCCTATTACGAGGACAAGAGCGGCTACGGCGTCTCGCCCGAATCCTATGCCACCTCGCTGGCCAGCTACAACGCCGAGCGCCTGATCATCCCGGGCCTGACCGCGCCCAAGGGCCTGCAGTACGGGCTTTCCGGTGTCGACGGCGCCCGCAAGGGCGTCACGGCCAAGGGCGAATGGTTCGTCGGCATCAACACCTTCGAGGCCGGCCTCTGGCTGGAGGACGACGACTATCACCGCACCCAGGCCCGCTATAATGTCGAGAACGGCAATCCCGACGGCGCGCCGCTGCTCAACCAGCCCGTCCACCTGCAGCGCAACTACACCTCGACCCGGCGGACCACGCAGATGTTCCTGAAGGACACGCTGAAGCTGCTGAACGACGACCTGAAGCTGGAACTGGGGTTCAAGACCCTGGATGTCGACTACCAGATCAGCGGCTATCGCAACCCGGCCGACTACATCAACAGCCGCAAGCCGACGATCAAGACCAACTGGTCCGACAGCTTCCTGCCGCAGGTGGGTCTGGTCTATTCGGTCGGTCCGCGCGATCAGATCTTCGCGTCATATTCCGAAAACATGGCCCTGCCCCGCGGCGCCGATGATGTGCTGTCGGCCGCCAGCCCGACGGTCACGCCGCCCGACGCCGAGACCTCGACCAATCTCGAGCTGGGCTATCGCGCCAACCGCCCCACGTTCAACGCCTCGTTCGTGGTCTACAAGACGCAGTTCAAGAACCGGCTGCAGCAGTTCAACACCGTCGTGCCGGGCAGCACGACGGTCGAGAGCTTCTACCAGAACGTCGGCGCCGTCGAAGCTTCGGGCGCGGAGTTCAGCGGCCAGTGGAAACCCGAAGCGTTGGACGGCAAGATCTATTTCAACACCAACCTGTCCTACAACAAGGCGCAGTTCCAGGACGACATCCTGAACTACCGCGCCAGCGCCTCGGCCAGTCCAACCCTGTTGGCGATCAAGGGCAAGAAGCTGCCGGACTTCCCTGAATGGATCTTCCAGGGCGGGATGACGGTCGAGCCGACCGACGGCCTGGTGTTCAATCTCTCGGGCCGCCTGATCGGCAACCGCTTCACCAACTTCACCAACACCGAGAAGGCCGGCGGCTACATGATCTGGAACGCCTATATCGACATGGGCGATGGCTTCGGCTTCGGACCGTTCGAACAGGTCAAGGCGCGGGTCAATTTGGATAATATCTTCGACACCGACTATCTGGGCACGATCGGGACCACGGTGAACACCCCGGCCAGCTTCCGGCCTGGTTCGCACCGCACGATCCAGTTCACGCTTTCCGCCGACTTCTAGGTCCATGTGCCGGCCGGCCTCGAACGGGGCCGGCCGGACAGCGTTCGAGTATCCAAATGACCCGCGCCCTGCTTCTCTCCGCCGCCGTTGCCGCTCTGGTCTTCGCCTCGACCGGCCAAGCCGCCGAAAGCCCCGCCTCGGGGCGCAAGATCCACGAAGGCGTTCTGACCCTGGACACCCACCTGGACACCCCGGCCAATTTCGGTCGGCCGGGCTGGGACATTCTGGACCGCCATGACGCGGCCAAGGACGGCTCGCAGATCGACTATCCGCGCATGGTCGAGGGCGGGCTGGATGGCGGCTTCTTCGCCATCTACACCCCCCAGGGCCCCCGGACGCCCGAGGCTACCCGCGCCGCCCGTGACGGGGCGCTGATCCGCGGCGTCGAGATCCGCGAGATGGTCGCCAAGCACGGCGACAAGTTCGGCCTGGCCCTGAAGGCCGACGACGCCGCCGTGATCGCTGGCCAAGGCAAGCGCGTCGTCTTCATGAGCATCGAGAACAGCTATCCGATCGACGGCGACGTGACGCTGTTGTCCAGCTTCTACGCCCTGGGCGTGCGGATCAGCGGCCTGGCCCACTTCAAGAACAACGACATGGCCGACAGCTCGACCGACAAGCCCGAGTGGCGTGGGCTGAGCCCGCTGGGCAAACAGTTCGTCGCCGAGGCCAACCGGCTGGGCGTGGTGCTGGACGGCTCGCATTCGTCCGACGAAGTGCTGGACCAGTTGATCGCCCTGTCCAAGACTCCGGTGATCCTGACCCATTCGGGCTGCAAGGCGGTGTTCGACCATCCGCGCAATGTCGACGACACAAGGATCAAGGCCCTGGCCGACAGCGGCGGGGTGATCCAGGTCGACGCCTATTCCAGCTATCTGATCGACACGCCCAAGAACCCCGAGCGCGAAGCCGCCATGGGGGCCCTGATGGCCAAGGTCGGGGCCCGCAACACGATGAGCGAAGCGCAACGCGCCGCCTTCATGGCCGAGCGCAACGCCATCGACGCCAGGTGGCCGGTGACCAAGGCGACGTTCCAGGACTTCATGAACCACCTCAACCACGCCCTGAAGGTGGCCGGGGTCGACCATGTCGGCATCGGCATCGACTTCGACGGCGGCGGCGGGGTCACCGGCCTCAACGACGCCTCCGACTACTGGAAGATCTCCCAGGCCCTGTTGGCCGAGGGCTACACCAAGGCCGATCTCGACAAGATCTGGAGCGGCAACGTCCTGCGCCTGCTGCGCGCGGCGGAGGCGGCCAAGGCGCCGGCCGGATAGGCCCACAACCGCCCCGTTCCTTCTCCCCGCGGGAGAAGGGAACGGGCGAGACTGCGCGCCTAGAAGGCCGTCAGGAAGAAGATCACCGTGGCGCCGGCCATGATCACGGTCGCGGCCCAGCCGAGCGCCGTCGCGCCGTTCGACAGGGTGAGCCGACCCATCGCCCGCGGATTACGGACAATCAGCATCATGACCGCCATCAGCGGCGCGGCCAGCACGCCGTTGACGACGGCGGCCCAGTAGAGCGCCCGGGCCGGGTCGATGCCGATATAGTTCAGTGACGCCCCCAGCAAGGTGGTCACCGCGATCGTGGCGTAGAACAGCCGCGCCCGCATCGGCTTGGCGTTCAGGCTGCCGGCCACGCCGACCATCTCGGTCACGGCATAGGCGGCCGACCCCGCCAGCACCGGCACGGCCAGCAAACCGGTCCCGATGATGCCCACCGCGAACAGGGCGAAGGCGAACGGTCCGGCGATCGGCTTCAGCGCCTCGGCCGCCT